>JAOZNS010000215.1 GCA_029933635.1 Candidatus Zixiibacteriota bacterium
TTCAAATCAAAATTTTCAAAGGCGGAGATCACCTGCCGGGCCTCATTTTTTCTGAGCAGACCGTTATCCACCAGAATACAATAAAGTTGTTTACCTATCGCTTTATTTATTAAGGCGGCACACACAGAGGAATCTACTCCCCCGGAAAGCCCCAGAATCACTTTACCGTCCTTCACTTGGTTCCTTATTCGGGAAACGGTCGTTCGAATGAACGATTCGGTCGTCCAGGTTCCCTTGCAATCACAGATTCTGAATAAAAAATTTCGAATGATCTTTTTGCCCTCCTGGGTATGAGCAACCTCAGGATGAAATTGTAGTCCGAAGATCTTCCTCTTTCTGTTTCCAATGGCGGCGAAGGGGACAGTCTCCGTGTGGGCTAAAGTTTCAAACTCTGGTGGTAATCGAGAAAGATGATCCCCGTGGCTCATCCAGATGACGCTGTGATCCCTAACTTCAGAAAAGAGGTCCTCCCATTGGTCGATGTGGAGGACCGCTTTGCCATACTCTCTTTTTTGAGATCTTTCTACCTCTCCCCCAAACACCCTTCCAATAAGCTGAAGCCCATAGCAGATTCCCAGAACCGGGATTCCTAACTGGAAAACCTCTTTGGCGCAAAAGGGAGCACCTGGATCCAACACGCTGGAGGGTCCACCGGAAAGAACGATTCCCTTCAAGTTTTCGCTCATATAGCTTTGGGGACTTTGGTCGAATGGGACTATCTCACAGAAAACCTTGTTTTCTCTGATTCGGCGAGCAATCAATTGGGTGTATTGGGACCCGAAGTCCAGTATGATTATGCTCTCCTGCCTATTCATCTTCTTTATATTTCTTCTGATTTGACGAAGGTATCTTTGAGCCAGTTTTGGTCATCTCTTCGGGGATAGTCCACATTGTAATGAAGCCCTCTACTTTCCTTCCTTTGCAATGCACATTCGACGATGAGCTGAGCCACCGTAGCGATGTTTCTCAACTCAATCACCTCATAGGTCACTGGATTGACCCTGTAGAACTCGGTGATCTCATCTAAAAGGATGTTGATCCTTTTTTTCGCCTGGGTCAGACGCCGATTGGAGCGAACGATCCCCACATAATCCCACATGAATTTCTGTATCCAGTCCCGATTGTGAGAGATGATGACCCATTCCTGCTGATCAAAACCCCTTCCAAGCTCCAGGGGGGGATGGGAGGAAATGAAAAGTCCTTCATAGCAGAAATTTTGTTTTTTGCACTTTCTGCAGAGAAATGGGCAAAGGCGATCGCCTCTAAAAGGGAGTTGGAGGCAAGCCTATTTGCCCCATGCATTCCAGTGCATGTCACCTCACCACAGGCGTAAAGATTTTCTATCTCGGTCTTTCCTTCCATATCTGTCACCACCCCACCGCATATGTAGTGAGCCGCGGGAACGACCGGAATCCAGTCTTTGGTTATATCCAAACCCACTGAGAGGCACTTTCCATAGATGTTGGGGAATCTCAATTTGATAAACTTCTGATCTAAGTGAGTGATATCCAGGTAAACGCAACGGTCTCCACTTTTCTTCAGCTCGTGATCGATGGCTCGGGCCACCACATCCCGGGAAGCCAGCTCCCTTCGGGGATCGTATTTTTCCATGAAGGTCTCTCCGGATGAAAGCCTCAAGATTCCACCCTCTCCTCTCACCGCCTCGGAGATTAAAAAAGAGTTTCCTTTCTGGTGATAAAGGGCAGTGGGATGAAATTGGATAAATTCTAAGTTAGCCACCCTTGCCCCGGCCCGATAAGCCATGGCTATTCCGTCGCCGGTGGCAATGGAAGGGTTGGTGGTATGAAGGTAAACTCGGCCCGCTCCACCCGTTGCCAGCAGGGTGATCTTGGACAGACATGTGATCACCTGGTTTTTTTCCTTATCCAGAACATAAGCGCCCCAGCACTTGATCTTTTCACCTGGCTTTCTCTGATAGTCTTTGATATGATGTTGGGTGATCAAGTCAATGGCGATGTGATCTTCGAGAATCTTAACATTCTTTTTAGCCTTCACTGCCCGCAGAAGGGAGTTCTCCACCTCTTTGCCGGTGAGGTCAGCGGCATGCACCACTCGATTTCTTGAATGCCCTCCCTCCAGACCCAAATCAAGCTCTTCTTCTTTTCCTCTCCTTTTGGTGAACCGTACTCCTATCCGAATAAGTTCCTCAATGCATCTGGGACCTGCCTGCACCACCTTTTTAACCACCTGAGGGTTACATAGCCCGGCTCCTGCTTTCAACGTATCCTCCACATGAAGATCGAAGGAATCGTCCTTTGCAAAAACTGAGGCGATGCCACCTTGGGCGTAGTTGGTGTTGGACTCGGTGTCCTCCTTCTTTGTGACCACCACCACTTCTCCCG
This sequence comes from Candidatus Zixiibacteriota bacterium, assembly GCA_029933635.1. GTDB lineage: Bacteria > Zixibacteria > MSB-5A5 > MSB-5A5 > SM1-73 > SM23-73-3. Next base: position 2,364 of record JAOZNS010000215.1, read on the forward strand.
CCTCACAAGCTTTAAGGGCAAAGGAAAGTCCTCCAATGCCCGATCCGATCACCAGAAAGTCAGTTTTTATCTCCATCTATTTCTCTCCCGATTCTGGAAAGTAGGATCTTTTCCCCCCGGGTTATCTTCAAATCTATTTTTACAACCAAAAGGGGGATCTCTTGTTGGTTTATTAAAGGTATACGCACCGAATCCTTCTCTGTGGTGATAATAAAATGGGCGCCTTTGCCTTTAGCCTCCTTTTGTAGAGTCAAAAGATCCCTTTTGCGGTAGGGGAAATGATCAGGAAACATGCGATGGGATAGGAGTTGGATCTTTAACTGTTTCAGACTATCTTCAAAGGAGGAGGGGTTTCCAATGCCAGAAAAAGCGAAAACTTTTTTACCCTCCAACCCTTTGGGGTCAATCGGGCAACCATCAAGCAGTTTCTCTATGGAATGAATCTGATAGATCGATTCCACCGCTGGAGCACGTGGATTGTATCCTTTTAACGTCTGGATCAAAGGATTTATATTGGGAACCTGATCCGTCTTAGTCAAAACGAACATATCTGCCCTTTTTAATGAATTTAAAGGTTCTCTCAAGCTACCTGCGGGAAGAAGCCTTTTGTTTCCAAAAGGATTGGTCGAATCGATCACCACGATATCTAAGTCTCTGAAAAGTCCCAGATGCTGGAATCCATCATCTAAGATTAAAATCTTGGTGCCGAACTTTTTTATGGCATACTCTCCAGATGCACTTTTATTTTTGCCCACAACGACCGGGACATCCGAAAGCCTCCGAGACATAAGATAGGGTTCGTCTCCCACATCCTCCCAGTTAGTTCTTTGCCAATCCTTATGAGTCAACGCTACCATCTGTTTTTTCCTTCGACGGTAACCTCGGGAAAGTATGGCCACGCTTCCCCCCCCCTCTTTAAGCTTTTGGGCAAGATAGATCGACAGTGGTGTCTTTCCGGTCCCCCCCACCGTTACGTTTCCGACGCTGATCACTTTTGCCCTCAGTTTTTTTGATTTACAAAAGCCATACTGATATAGGAAAACCCTGGCTCCCCCGATCGCACCATATAATAGTGAAAAAAAAGAGAGGATCAAATTCACCAAGGAGCCCAAAAGCCCCTTTTCCCTTTCCTGATGGAGTTGAAACATTTTTTATCTGTTCAGTTCCTTTCCACAAAGGAGAAGATCAACTCAGCGGTCCTTTGAGCAACCCCCGTATTTTTCCCGATGGTCTCCTTTGCTTTGGTTCCCAGCAGGATTCTTTCCTGTTCGTCGGAAAGGAGGCGAGATAAACTGAGGTAAAGCTCCTCCTCATCCTTAACTTTTATGCCTCCTCCAGAACGGGTCAAAAGTTCGGCTTCGCTTTTGAAATGATCTACATATGGTCCGAAAAGCACGGGGACCCCATAAATTGCTGGCTCCAAGAGATTGTGCCCTCCCACAGGCACCAGGCTTCCTCCCACAAAAGCGATATCAGCCACAGAGTAAACTTTTGAAAGCTCGCCCATGGTATCCAGAAGGATCATCCATTGATCCTTCAGAGGGACTTTAAGACCCGATCCATCCAGTCGACTTTTTCTAACAAACTTGATCTGCGCCAAAGAAAGGATTTTTTCCACATGTTTCAATCGGTTAAGATGCCTGGGAGCAAGGATAAAAACGAGGTTGTTGTATCCTTGTTTCAATCTTTTGAAGACCCGGATCAAAACCTCCTCCTCTCCTTCCCTTATGCTTCCGCCAACAATTACCCTAAATTTATTCGGGATCTTCATCTTCTCTTTGAGCCCGGCCGTATCAGGCATCCTGCTGGCAAAAAGTAGACGATCAAATTTCAGGTTTCCGGTTACCCTAATTTTATGCGGATTTGCTCCTAAAAGCATAATCCTTTTCTTGTGTTCCTCCGACTGCACACATAATAGATCGAAGAACGAAAGGGTTTCAACGAACAAGCTTTTCACCAGAAGGTATTTACGCAGAGAGTTGGAGGAGACTCGACCATTAATCAGCGCCACAAAACAGCCACGCCTCTTGGACTCCTTTATCAAATTGGGCCAAAGCTCAGTTTCTACCAGAATCAGGGCTTGAGGATCTATCTTCTTTAAAACTTTTCTTACGAATCTTTTCAAA
>JAOZNS010000216.1 GCA_029933635.1 Candidatus Zixiibacteriota bacterium
AAGCAGTCAAAGTGTGATAAGAGATCGCTCCGGTTTCGGTGTCAAACTTGCCGTTATCTATTTTTACATAATACATATTTGGCAAAATGCTTTGGTGCTTGACCGCTGGTTCGGTGTGAAGCAGTCTTTCAACCTTAACCCATTCACCTATATTGAACCATCCCTCCGGGAGGGTGACCTTGCCATTTTCATCTGTGGTTAGCTCTCCCAAATAGGTCTCTGACATAATTGGGGGGTTATTGGTCACCTTGTAGATCTTGAAAGACTTAGTAGCAATCGGGTTATGCGAAGCCGAACCATCTTTAAGGACAATACTTCGGGGGCGCCACCGATATATATAGGCTCTGGCATCTTGATAACGACCAGCAATATAGTATTCCGTAGCTTCTTTCACTGTTCCAGGAGTGATTGCAAACCGGGGTATCGTGGTAAGGAGACTTGGCTTAGTAGTGAAATCAAATCGCGCCGCAAGCCAGTAGTCAACTCTATCTTCGCTAAAAAGAGTTAAACCAACATCTTGGCCATTCACAAAACTTGCCCAATACTCATTTGCGGTGAAGTAGAAACTCTGATTGTTTGCGGGGATTGCGTATTCGGTGACAGGGTCATTATTCCAAGGATTGCCTCCTGTATAATAAATTAACTTGGTCAAATCTCCATTAAGATATGCGCACGGAAACTCTTGATCCCAAAAAGCATGAGATTCAGTGCCCTCATAAATCATCTTATAGTGAACTCTTATTACCGTTGGCTCAATCAGCGTAACAGTTTGCTCCAAATACACATCTGTGGTATCTTCTGATTTCGCATAATTTAATAACCTGGTTTTAGTGTATATTAAATCGGAACTGACAGATTGATCGATAACCGGACTGGCATTTCCATAGCTGTCACCGGCTTGAACAGGGTTCCATTGAATCGGTGGGGTCTGATCATCTCCATCCCAAAAGGAAACTTGCGCGAATCTTCCCGGATCATAAGTATCTATCAGGTTCGTCCCTTGGTAGTTTATTTCGCTGATTACTCCACCCCAGTCAAGGTTAACACCCACCTCAATTGTGCCATTAGCGAGCGTAGCCACTTCAAACGGTTGCACTGTAAAATAATTTAGCTTTGTTAGAGTATCTGCCATCTCTACATTATAAATGACCCATCGGGCATCATATGATCCTGGCTCGATAAAATAGGGGACATTCCCATTTGGCGGGATATGATAACTGCGTTCGTGATAACTTACTCCTGGAGGAACCGAGACCGTCTCGTCCCCAGCATAGTCATCGTACCATTTACTTCCTCCCGAACGTCTAATCTGGGCACCAAGGGTAACAGTAGCAGAAGACGATGTGGGGTTATTGATTGTATATTGAAATTTGACTTTCCGACCACCTTTGGGCTCTGTGAGAATGACGATTTCTCCATTTTCTATGGTGATGAGCAGTAATGTTCCAGTTCCGCTCAAGGGGACGTCTATGGGATTCTCATCGGGATCATTACTTAAAATTCGCAACGTAGCACTTTTATTACCTGATGAAGTGGGTTGAAACTTTACTATTAAGTTATGTGAACCGCCCGGCGGGATATTGAAAGATTCACCACTAATAATAGAGAACTGGTCACTATTAGAACCAATCAATGAAGCACTGCCCGTCAAATTCTCACAGCCAGAACCTGCAGTATTTGAAACGTTAAATGTCTTGTTTGAATACTCGCCAATAGCCACATCTCCGTAATCCCAAGATGTTGGACTTACGGCTATATCAGGTGGACAACCCACTGTTATACTGACCCGATCCTCCGCTGGTGCTGCACTTCCACGCTCTGCAATAACTTTAGCTGTATAAGTCCCCGGAACGAGATAAGTGGGATATACTGCCAATATCTCAACCGAAACATGGTCAAATTTCATCCCAATGGCTGGGTCGGTGGGATCACCGCAATCCGCTGTGACATCCTCAACGCTTGTCCCGGGATTATCGCAGTCCCACCAAAAAGTATAATTAATTGTCCCGGTAGCAGTACCTGAAACTTCGGCAGTTAGGGTAACATCCAAAGGAGCGGGTCCGCTCAATGGAGAGGCAGTAAGGGTAACTGAGAGGGTTTGAGGTGTCTGGTAAGTAAGTCTAATATAATCGAATCCTTGCGTATCCTCATTCGTACCGGAAATTCCGTAATCGGAAGGGTCTATTCTAACTCCTGTAATAGTCCCACTCCATTTGGGCTCACTACCCATAAAAATGGTGTATTCATGATAAGAACCATCGTTTATTACAGTGAAATCTACCTTTTTGTCTTCCGAGTAGTAAGATTCGTTGGAGGTCATGAAATATATTGCTCCGACTCCATCAGGAGCGTTACTAGCCATCCGGATTTGTATTGTGTTGTAGTTTATCGCGCTGGCCGATACAAAATTATTGTAAATATAAGGATCAGAATAATCCGGATCAATATAGAAGATTCCTCCTCCTACTGAGTAATTCTCTACATTTTGGAATGTCCAGCCTTCAGGAAACTCATCTGTATTGAATTCCCAAGAAGTTTGAGGCTTGAAATAGATATAACTTTCCCCATATGCTCCAGTATTACGTGTAGTGTAGTGGACACAATTCCAGGTACAATAACCCATTTCAGACACATCATATGATCCACCATGAACCTTCGTAACATAAGCCACATGACCTAAGGCACATATATCGCTTGAACCGCACCAGTATTGCGGATAGACAACAACTGCCCCGATTATTGGTGTTGAACCTGTAGGGAATCCAGCGGCTTGGGCGGCTCCAAGCCATTGCCATGCATTCCCCCATGAGGTATTTGGGAAATCTGGACGTTTAAAAGATGCCCACCATGTACAATTTCCCACGAGGCTCGGATTTGTTGGGCAGATGTCGCAGGTGTAGGGATTACCGGGATCGTGATTTCCACAACACCAATCATCTCCAGCAATAAGATCAACAGGGCAAAATAGGCTAATTAGTGAAAGAGCAAAAATAATTATCAGTAGGACAATTTTGAGCACTGACTTTAAGAAACCAACTTTCTCTTCCATGACTTTTCTTCCTTCTTAAATTTTCTTTTTCCCGTTTTGGCAACAAAGCGAAAGTTTCAAACAACCGCTTCAATTCTTCTTCGCTGCCGCCCTATTTTTTTCTAAATTTATAATAATTTAACAATCCCAAAAAAGTTTTGTCAAGACTTTTTTCAAGATTTCTGGTAGAAACCAAATACAAACTACACGCTTTTTCAGCAAAAAAGGGATTAGGCAACGCCTGACCTCTTCCGCATAAACCGCAAGCCATTTGGATAAGAGTAATTTAGATTACAATCGATTCTTTTCACTATGAGGCTCGAAGCAAAAATTAAGATGGGGTATTATCCTACGCCTTTGGCAGTGGTTGAAAGAATAAGGTCTTACCTCAAATTTCCTGAATATAATGCAAATCTTTTTGACCCTTGTTGTGGAGAGGGTTTAGCATTGAAAGAGCTGAAAGGGGATGCCAAAGCCACCACCTATGGCATTGAGCTTGATCAATATAGAGCTGAGGAAGCCAAGGGTAATCTTGATCGTGTCATAAAAGGAAGTTATGAGGATGCAAGAATAAGCCACAATGCGTTTTCATGCCTCTTTCTAAATCCGCCTTATGATTGGGGTGTTCCTGACACCGAAGAAGGGAATGAGAGAAAAGAGAAGACATTTCTTAAAGGCACTGTAAGATACCTTCAGCCCTCTGGTGCGCTGATATACATAATTTCGCAGAAGAGATTAAACAATGACATTGCTAAGATACTCTCATATCGCTTCCAGGATTTCAACGTGTTCAGATTCCCGGATGACGAGTATGAGGCATTCAAGCAGATAGTTTTGTTCGGAAGCAAGAAACATGAAACTTTTTTGGACGACAAAGAATACGATAAATTAAGAATCATTCCTGAAAAAGAACTTGAGGAGATTCCCTATTCTGGAAAACCGCTCTATAATCTTCCGCTTGCAGGACCAGTTCATCTTTTCCGCTCCTCCTCAATAGATGAAGATGAACTCGAAAGAGAAGTTGAAAATTCGGTTCTGTGGAAAAAAATAAGAGAAAATGCTCAGGTGGCTAACGACTATATGGGCAGGCCTCCGCTTCCCTTGCACAAAGGTCATTTAGGCTTATTGCTTGCCAACGGATGCCTGGATGGTGTGGTCGGTGAAGGCAAAGACAGGCATGTTGTGAGAGGCAAGGTGGAAAAGGTCGTATCCAAATATGAGGAGTATGATGGAGATACCCTAATTGAGAGAGACGTTGAAAGCTACAGAGTATCCGTGAAGGTTCTGAGAAAGGACGGGGATATCATAACCCTGATGTGATGAGTGTGCTCGAAAAGGTGAGGTATTCTGATTACTGGAAGGAAGTGGATGTCGAGGCATACACAGATGGCTATGCGTATGATCAATACTCTCACCTTTACTTGATGTCTCTTGCAGGCTATGAAG
>JAOZNS010000039.1 GCA_029933635.1 Candidatus Zixiibacteriota bacterium
CACACAGCTTCCAATGGCCGCACGATAGGGCATGATGAAGTTCAAAACCGCCCTTAAGCTGTATTTATATTCTCCGCACATGAACACCCTATTATCGGGCACAAACACGTCTTCAAAGAAAAGATAAGCCTGGGTGATTCCTCCCTTCTTTACCGGTATATCAAAACCCTTCTCCTCTTCTCTGGTATCGGATGGACGACGGGTCTCTATGATGGTTAAGCCTTCGGTATCTCTCGGGATTACAAAAGAGATGGCCCAATCTTTATCTGATTCTTTATACCCGGAGCCGGGAAGGACAAATATCTCATGGCAAGCCGCCACTCCACAGATCATCACCTTGGCGCCCTTGACCACGATGCCATCCTTCCTTTTTTCTACCAGATGAAGGTTCATATCCGGATCATCCTGCTCTGAGGGTGGTCTGGTTCTATCACCTTTGGGATCGGTCAGTGCTCCGGAGATGCTTATATCCTTTTCTTGAGCTTCGATCAACCATTTTTTAAGCCGTTGGTGATAATCGGTTCCCAGGTCTGTATCCATATCATAGGTGGTGGCCCACATGGCGTTGATACAGTTCCAGCCCACACACCTCCCACCGGTGCAGGTTCCGGTGAGGTTGAACATAAGCCTTTTCATCCTGCAGTTTGCCACCATGTCGTCTGGACTCCTAATTATGGAGAGATAGCGTGAGATCTTATCACCGGTCAGGTGAGAGGTGGTGGTGATCATCTCCTGTGTTTTAGGGTCATGTTGAGCCGCATAAATCTGAGCATGACCCTCCACTGTTGATCTGGTGGCAGGGTGAGAGGTGAGGTCCTCTATCAACTTCCCAAATTTATAGATATTCGGTTTCATCTGGCGTAAACTCTCTTTATACTCCTCAGCATTTTTTAAACCCATGGCTCTCCTCCAGATTTTCTGATGGTTTTAATATCATTTTTCATTATAAGAAATTTATGATTAAGATCAAGTGTTATTTCTCGAAGGTAGTGGAAATTATAGGGCTTTTGTTCAACTGATTGGACCGGGTAAATGCCCCGCCCTATGGTTGATGGGTTGTTATCCACGGCAGGGGTAATTCATCCTTCCTACAATCTGACCTCAGCTATAGCATCGTTCGTAAGATATGTTTTGTATTAGTGATGACCATATTGACCCGGTCCGTTGTGGTGTTTTTCCAGCCCCGCGAGATATTTTTTCTCAACCTCCATCGATTCCGCTACGTGGGGAAAACAGTCTCCAACTACCGGCATGACTGACGATGTTCAGAATGTTAAGATGTTTTTGACTGCAAGTGCTCTTTTTACCACAATGCGGATGGAGGGGAAACAAAGATAGGTCCCGGTTTAAAAGATACTCTGAAAAGGGGGAAACTACCCGTGAGTGGAAGATCCGCCAGCCCCGGAAAACATCATCAAGCAATTTCTCAATCCCTTCAGGAACAGGCTCTCGTTTAAATCCACCGTCTCCGAGCTGAAGATAAAGATTTATTGACTTATTTGGCGGCTCCTTAGGCATCTTTTGCTTGGATTCGACCGAAATCCGAAGGTCTCCGCTTCATGAAAGTGCGGGACGGAGCTCCGTGTTCGTCAAAATCTATTTGAGAGCGGTTCATAGTTCACCGTTCATGATTAACAGCTCTCCCTTCACTTTCACCCTGAAATTTAGGGCGAGTCCCAGGCATCATATAGATCCTACAACCCCGCCCAAGAAGAAGAAATTTCCATAGGTCAGGCGGCGCCTTGCTCGACCACTTTGTTTTATTTTTTCAGATCTCACAAAATTTGATTGACAGATTCCTAAATAATGTGCTATATGTAGTTGGTTCACGGAGCTAAGAGGTGTCGCTACTTTTTCTCTTAGGTATCAAGGAGGAGGTTGTGAACGGTTCTGCTGTAATAAAAATATTAGTGAGTTTAACCATCGCTCTTTTCCTCTTCGTGTTCCCCCCTCCAGCTATTTTCGCCGAGGATGAGTTCCTTCCCACCATTGAAGATACATTATGCCCCGAAGTCTGGCTTTATGTGGGTCCTTTTTCCGTAGGTGCACGAGAGGGGATCGTCGGCGTGCTGGATGATTTAGAAAATTTTTCTCCGGAGGAAGAAAGGCAACTTCCAAGCATTCTGTCACAGGGTGGAAAAGTAAGCTGGAGGAGGACCTCCCCTGACTCTCTGGGGTGGGTCAAGTTAGAATATGAGAACGTATGGTGGGATACCCTCATGGATTATTATGGGGTGGCAGGCATTTTGGATGCGGGGTATGCTTACACCGAATTCAAAAGCGATGGACGAAGAAGAGCTCTGATAATGGCTGAGAAGGTAGGATCTTTCTATTTAAATGGCAAGCGCTTCCGAGGGGATCCCTATGGTCATGGCTTTGTCAAAACGCCGGTCATTTTGGAGAAGGGAGCGAATCGAGTTCTGCTACAATTAAGCGGTTTCGGCGATCATCGCTTCATGTTCAAGCTCATTCCCTCACCTGCCCCGGTGATGCTCATCTCCAAGGATGCCACCTTGCCAGATATAATAGAAGGCAAGACGCAAAAAACTTGGGCCGGCATAACCCTTCTCAACACCACCTCCCAAAGATTAAAAGAGGTTGAACTTTCCATCGGAGGAGAGCTCTTTGAGGAGAACCACATCATAATTTCTTCCCTTTTCCCCCTCTGTGTCAAAAAAATTCCAATTGAAATAGACCTGATTGAACCTCTAACCATAATGGACACTGCTTCCATAAAGGTAAAACTCTCTTATCAAGATTTTTCCTCCGAAACACGTCTACCTTTGCGGATAAGACGAAAGAGAGAATCCTATAAGGTCACATTCATCTCCGAGATAGACCATTCCTGTCAATATTTTGCGGTTTTGCCTCCCAAGGACTATGATCCGCAAAGGAAATATTCCCTCATTCTGACCCTTCACGGAGCCAACGTCGAAGCTTCAGGTCTGGTGGATTGCTACAGTCAGAAGGACTGGGCTTTTGTGGTTGCTCCAACCAACCGAAGAAGATTTGGATTCGATTGGCAGGATTGGGGCAGGATAGATGCTCTTGAGGTTCTGGATAAGGTGAAGCACGCTTTTTCTATCGATACAAACAGAGTTTACCTCACCGGTCACTCCATGGGAGGACACGGTACCTGGCATATAGCTTTGGCTCATCCCGATCTATTTGCCGCCGCCGCTCCCTTAGCTGGTTGGACCTGCTTTCAGCTTTATATCCCTTGGTTTTTGCAAAAAAGCTACACATTCGCCGAGCCGGAACAGATTGCCATAAGGGAGATGAGCTTAAGAGAAGATTTTGTCCCAAATTTTGTGGAAAATGCTTTGAATCTGCCAATCTTCATCTCTCAGGGAGGAAACGACGATAACGTTCCCCCGGTGCACTCCAGACTTTTTGCCTCCCTTTTGGATAAGTTAGGCTATCAATACTACTATCAGGAAGTTCCCCACAAGGGACATTGGTTTCATCTGGATGATTCAGCCAGGACCGTCTGTGTGGATGATCCAAGGCTTTTAGATTTCCTCAAAGGCAAAGAGAGAAATCTTTTCCCCCGCCATGTGATTTTTAAAACAACCGATCTGGGACAGAGTTACAAAAGTTACTGGGTGGAGATCCTCCAGCAAGAAAAACCGTTCTTCGAATCTCGAATCGAGGCAGAGATAAAAGATGGAAGAATTGAGGTAAAGACCAAAAACATCAACCAGTTCGCTTTATCTTTGTCCTCAGACCTTGTTCCCCACGGCAGGATTGTTTTCCAGATAGATGGAAAAAAGCAGAGCTATATCTTTAAAAACAACCAGAAGTTAGCTTTCTACAAAAGGGGGAAGCAGTTTCGAATAGGCAGAATCAAATCTCTCCCTTTGACAAAAGCACCTAAACATTATGGTCCCATAAAACAGGTGTATTTTTCTCCCTTTGTTTTGGTTTATGGCACAAAGGGGGACTCGTTTTCGACCGAGATCACGCTTCATCAAGCCAGGCTGGAGTCGGCCCGATGGTGGAGAAGAGCAAACGGTTTCACAGAAATACTTCCTGATACTGAGGTGACCTCCAAGATAATGGAAGATTATAACTTGATCCTTTTCGGAGGACCAGAGGAGAATTTCGTAACTGCCAAACTAAGCAAACGTTTGCCCATAAAATTAAAGAACCAAAAAATCTTGTTTGGGAAAAAAGAGATATCCGGCGACAACATAGCAGTCGAATATATCTATCCAAATCCAGCCAATCCTGACAGATTCGTGTTTCTTCATCAAGGGGTGGGTCTTAAGGGACTTAAGCTTTCTACCTTCTTCACCGCTCTTTACTCCGGAGCTGGATTGCCCGACTTCATCATCTTTGATGAGAAGGTGAAATTTAAAGGTTGGGGAGGAGTTTTGTGTGCTGGCTTTTTCGACTCAGACTGGAAGGTTGACGAAAAGCTATATTATCTGCAAGAATAAAAAAGAGGAGATTTTTTCCCTCTCCTTTTCGAGACTGTGTCATAATTCGGTTTTTTTAGCCGCCCGTACGGGCGAAAATCGCTTGTTGAATGCCAATAACTTACGTAATCTAAAGATTGCGGCTACAACGTCAAAATATGATTCTGACACACCCTCAGAAAGGAGAGGGTTAGGGTGAGGTTGGCAGAGATCAGCACACGGATACTCAGGGACTCTTAAATCTGGCGGGCAGAGGTGCCCGCTCTACGAGATAACGATACCTGACGTCTCGTAGGCGGGGCTCCCAGCCTTGCATAGAAAGCTCCTCCGAATCGCAGAACTGACTTTCAATTGTTGAAGGATTAAATTTATTTTAAATTGAACGCAGAAAAGATGAATTTGCTATCTATGCCTTATTAACGTAATGTCTTAACCTTTTTCAATGGAGGGTTCGATGAAAAAGCTTAAATGTTTTTTGGTCTTAGTAGCTGTTATGTGTGGAATGGTTCTTTTGTTTCAACCAGCCGTTGCCAATGACATCACCTATGTTTCCAGCATCCTCTGGACTGATGCAGAAGATGTTCAGGTGGTTGGAGATTATGCTTATTGTGCTTTTCGCAATGGTCTTTTAATTTTTGATGTCTCCGATCCAGCCAATCCATCTTTTGTGAGCAGGTTTTATCTTTCAGGAGAGGGAAGAGGAATATTCGTAAAGAATAGTTATGTTTATCTGGCTGACTCTCATGAGGGGCTGGTGATATTCGATGTGAGCAATCCAGCCAGTCCAGATTCGGTGGGCAATTACGTTAGCTCGGGTGGAGTTGGGGATGTTTTTGTCCGGGACAGCTTAGCCTATGTGGCCTATGGAGGGAGCGGTTTGCAGATAATTAATATTTCTGACCCGACCGATCCAGATTCGGTTGGAAGCTGCGATACCCCGGGATCAGGCCTGCGGTCTTTTCGTTCAGGACAGCTTAGCATATATAGCTGACTATGACAGTGGTTTTCATATAATTAATGTGAAAAATCCGAGCAATCCAGATTTAGTCGGAAGTTATGATACCCCCGGTAGAGTTTGGAGTGTTTTTGTCCAAGATAGCTTGGCTTATGTGGCAGACAGGGGTAGTGGTTTGCTGATAATCAACGTAAGTGATCCAACCAATCCAGATTCGATCGGCGGTTACTACGGCGAGAGCGAAGCTATTGATGTTTTTCTTCAGGACACTTTAGCCTATGTGACTGATCATCATGCTGGTGTGCAGATAGTGAATGTCTCTGACCCAACCAACCCGGTGTTGGTTGGAGGTCACGACACCCCTGGGAATTCTATGGGTGTTTTTGTAGACGGAGAATATGTGTATGTTGCGGACAGATACTCTCTGATGATCTTCCACACCCCATATGGATCAGATGTGAAGGAGATAGAAGAAGATGGGATTGTGCCCACAGATTTTGCGTTATATCAGAATTATCCTAATCCCTTTAATCCTGCCACCAACATAGAATTCGTGCTCTCCAAATCAGGACGGGTCAAAATTGAAATTTTCAATATCTTAGGTCAAAAGGTGAGGACCTTGGTGGATCAACATTTGAAAGCAGGGCATAAGTTAGTGGATTGGGACGGAAAAAATGATTTAGGCAAAGAGGTTTCCAGCGGAATCTATTTCTATCGGATAAAGACTTCCGAGTTTTCGCAGACTAAGAAGATGGTGTTGCTACGATAGATGAACTGTAAAAGGCTCATCTTCGTTGGTGTGGGATTGTGACTACCCGTCCCTTCTTTGTGGTCAGGGTGCTACCTCTCCCCGAATGAGCGAGATGATATAAATATCAAAAAACGAAGCCAGCATCTGACCTGAAATTATCTTTTCGAGTCAGGTGCTGGCTTACCCTACATCGTTTGATGCAGAGCTTACCCCCCATTTTCCGTTTTCGATATTACCTAAGATGTTTCATTAAGCTATTTTCTCTCCTTTTCAACAGTTCGCAAAACCATCTTTACGATATTTAAAAGACGCTCACAGCTAAATGGTTTCTTTATATACAGAACACCGCCAACTTTGAAACTTCTCCCCTCGTCACTTCGAGCATCTTTCCCGGTCAAAAAGATCACAGGGATGTCTTTGGTTTTTTCACATTTTTTCAATTCGCTACAGATCTCATAACCATCCATGAATGGCATCATGATGTCTAAAAGGATCAGATCAGGCAGGAAGGTTTTGGCTCTTTCTATTCCGATGGTACTGGAGTTTTCTGATTTCACCTGATAACCAGCAGCCTCCAGAAAGGTTTCTATGATATCGGTGATCTCTGGCTCGTCATCGATCACCAAAATCTTAGCTGATTTGATCTTTCCATTTGGCTTCGGTTGGGTCAACTGGTCTGCAGACTTTGTTTCAGCCAACTTGGTTGTATCTGTTGAGCTTGTTGATTTCTCATCATCGGGTTTCAAATTCAGCATAGGTTCCCCTTCTGGTAAAATTCTATTCTTCTATCCTCAAACAGGTGATTGCGAGAGGTGAACTTCTTATCCCGAGCCAAGCTTGGATCGACATCTACAGTCCACACTCCCTCGTCTGATTGGCCGGCCCTTGTTAGGATATTTCCTTTGGGATCCACCACCTGACTGTTACCGGTGAAAGAGAGCTTAAAGCCCGCCTTGTCTTCAGTTCCGATTCGGTTAGCGGTGATGGCAAAGATACCATTCTCGATGCATCTGGTGACCATGGCGCTCTGACAATAAGGAAAAATCAAATTGGCTGGATGACAGATGATCTCCGCTCCTTTCAATGCTAAAATCCTTGCCACCTCAGGAAAGATCCAGTCAAAGCAGATCATCATTCCCACTTTCGCATCGCCGATGTCAAATGCCTCCAGTTCTTTATCCCCTGGAGAAAACCATAACTTTTCCAGATCGAACAGATGTAATTTTCGATAAACCTGAAAATCTCCTTTGGGTGTAACCAGAACCGCCGAGTTATAAATCTTATCCTCCTCCCTCTCCGCCATTCCAAACACCAGGTTCACCTTTTGGCTTTCTGCCAGATCTGCCATCCTCGAGAATGTGAATCCCTGAGGAATAGTTTCAGCTGACCTCTTGAGTTCCTCCTGGCTTTCAAAAAGATACCCGGTATTGAAAAGCTCCGGAAGAACCAAGAGGTCAGCTTTTGCCCCCCTTATCGAGCTTATCGCCCTTTCTAAGTTTTCCTCTTTCCTCCCCAACAAAGGAGAGGCTTGAAAGAATCCTATTTTCACATCTGCTCCTTTTTATTTTTCGACCTTTTGCTTCTACACTTTAGCCTAAGCAAACAGAAAGTGAGATAGGATCAAGGCTTTTCTTATGGCATGCCAATGAGCTTTTGTTTCTCCCCTTCTTGACAATTCACCTTTTGGGGTTAACTTATCTTGCATGAGTGACTGTTCTTCTTTTCAAGATCAGCTGGCTTTAAAGCATTTCAAACGTAATTTCTTTTTGGGCGTGGCTAATGGGGTTTTGTTTAATTTTGCCTGGGCTTTTACCAGCACCTCCACCGTTTTGCCTTTGTTCATCAGCAAGCTGACCTCCTCTCAGATGCTGATAGGACTGGCTTCCACCTTAGAAGCATTGGGATGGTTTCTTCCTCAGATCGCCGTCGCCGCTGTGACCCTTCACCGAAAAAATCAGAAGCCAGTTTATCTCAAAACCGCCTTTTTGAGGGGAGGATCTTTTCTTCTTTTTTCAATCTTGGTATTCCCTTTGGGAAAAGAAAATCCTACCTTGCTTCTTCTCACCTTTTTCCTTTTGTTCTCCATCTATTCCTTTGGAGGTGGTTTAGCTGGCGTCTCGTTTACCGATATAGTTGGAAAAACCATTCCTGCTCAAAAAAGAGGAAGCTTCTTTGGAATGAGAATGTTTTTTGGAGGCGGGCTGTCTGCTTTGGCTGGATTTCTGATTCATAGGATTTTAAAGAACTACGATTTTCCTGATAACTTCGGAATACTGTTCCTTCTGGCCTCAGCTTTGATAATTCTTGCCCTGCTCTGCTTCTGTATGGTCCAGGAACCTCCCACCAAAAGACGGGGTGAGAGAAAAGGTATCAAGGAAAATCTCCTTTTGGGCTTCCAAATTGCAAAAACCAACAAAAGCTTTCGGATGCTTCTCTGGACCAGAGTAGCGATTGGAAGCTACGTTATGGGTCTGCCATTTTATATCATCTATGCCAAAGAGTATCTTTTAATTCCTGCCAGCTTGGCTGGGATTTTTCTAACCGTGCAGATGGTAGGATACCTTTCTTCTAATCTTTTATGGGGTTATTTGAGCAATCGCAAGAACAACAGGTTGGTTTTGATCTTATCTGCTCTATTTTCATCCGTTGGTCCGCTTCTGGTTCTTTTCAGCATGGCTTTCGGAATTCCTCTCTGGGTGTATGGTGCCATCTTCTTCTTTTTGGGTGCAACCATAAGCGGCTTGGATATAGGTTACATGAATTATCTTCTTGAGATAGCCCCTGAGGATAAAAGGCCCATCTACGTGGGCTTTTTGAACACGGTGGTGGGACCAACCATTTTTCTATCGGCGGTTGGTGGATTGATCATTCAAATTTTCTCCTTTGGCTTTCTTTATGTCAGTTTATTCCTGATCTCTTCCTTCTCGGTTCTTCTTTCTCTTTCACTTAAGAGGAGAAGGGAGATTGAGCCAACAATCGAAAATCCGGTCCTTTAGCATTTAATCCTGTAAAGGTGCAACCTGCTTAACATTTTTTTCTTTGAAAAATCCCCCAAACCACTCAGATGTTTATAAGATAAGATTAAGCAGACCCCCCACCATCAGAGAAGATGAAATCATGATGATGACAGACTTTATCATGTCCTTGATTCCCAGCTCCTTCATTAAAATGGCGAAGGTAGCCACACAGGGAAAATACATGGTCAAAACCACGCTGGCGATCACCAGTTGAGAGAAGCTCAGTCCCAGAGGAACAAGCATACCCACCGCCACATCCTTTCGCAAAAATCCTATTATCAAAGCACCCACGGCGTTCTGAGGTAGACCCAAAACACCGGTGATGACCGGAGAGGTAAGCTTTCCTATAAATTGGATTATTCCTAAGGAATAAAAGATGTTGGTGATAAAAACGCCCATGAGAACGAAGGGAATTGCTCCTCTTGTAAATCCTCTTATTCGCATCCATAACTTCTTGAGCAACGCTTTCCAATAGGGCATTCGATAAGGAGGAATTTCCACGAATATCTCCGGGCTTTCACCTTTTGAAAATCGGTTCAACAAAAACCCTAAGCTCACCCATACGATCAGGAGGGTTCCGAAGACCAAGCCCAATCCCTTGGCTCCATATCTTCCCACCAACCCCATCACCATAGCATTCTGCGCCATGCAGGGAACCGCAATAGCCATCAATGTGGCGGAGATGAACCTTTCCCTTTTAGTCTCCAGAACTCGTGTGGCCATCGCTCCAGGCACATTGCAACCCAACCCCAGCATCATAGGAATGATGGCCAGTCCATGTAGTCCCAGCCGATGCATTACATTATCAACCAGAACCGCCAGTCGGGGAAGATAGCCGGAATCCTCCAGAAAGCTTAAAACCAGATAAAAGGAGAAGACATAGGGAAGGACAGCCGCAAGGGGAACAAAAAGGCCGGTGGTCAAAAGTCCCAGCGATTCCACAAAATCTATCTGACCTTCCACCAGCTTTCCGATGAGAACATCATGAAGAAAGCCTGAGCCCAAAAGATTTGATAGGTGCATCAAAAGAGGAGCCCAAAGCTTCTCAAAAAGAGGCTCAAAGACCAGTCCAATCATCCCCTCGCCGATGAATCGGATGATTGAGAAGACAACCACCAAGGTTACCAGAGCCAAGGGTAAGCCAGTTATCGGCTTTATTGAAAGGTCCTCTAACCTTTCCAAGAAGGTATGATGACGATGGGTTATCTTTTGCACCTGGCTCACTATCTCCCCCACCTTCTCCCATCTTCTGTCCTCATCATATTCGAAACTATCCAAGCTGGCATAAGGAAGTTGCGCAACCAATTCTTTGATTCCTTCACCGGTTATGGCACAGGTGGGAACGACCGGCACTTTCAAAATCCTTTGCAGCCTTTCTGCATCTATAAAGATTCCGATATGGCGAGTTTCATCCCACAGATTCAAGGCTATCACCATCGGCTTTCTCTTCTTAAGCAATTGAAGTGTAAGATTGAGGTTTCTCTCCAGATTGGTGGAATCCACCACATTGATGATCACATCTCCTTGATTTATCATTTTGACGGCCACCTCTTCTGCTGGAGAGGAGGGATTAAGGTCATATGTTCCTGGCACATCTATGATCTGGAACAGCTCATCTCCTAATCTCATCCGCCCACAGGTATACTCCACCGTGGTGCCCGGATAGTTAGATGCGATAACATCCACCCCGGTCAGCCGGGAAAAGATCACGCTCTTGCCCACATTGGGATTGCCCATCAAAAGTATCTTCCGCACCGATTGCTCCCTAATTCTATTTTTCCATTGTGAATTCTGCGAGCCCTTTCATGCATATCAGATGAAAAAAACAGAGGAGTTCTGTTGGTAACTGAAGCTAAACTCATTGCAAGCTTCTTACCCATTCCAGTGACCGGTTAACTATCCATTCCGGTATACGTTTATCTGGCAGAAGCCCTCGTCTTGCAAAATGGATATTCCTGCCGGCAAATATCTTCCCACCCCCCATTTTCATCTCACCAAGATGTAAGATGGTATTTTGAGCCATATCTTCGACACTCAATGCAAGATATATTCCAACCACAATCGTCCTCTTACATTTATCTGCTGTTCTTAGAATGGTCGGCACACCCTCTGAGATAAAGGACTGACCTATCTCCACAAAAGCATAATCAAAGTAACGAATACCAGTTTTTGCGCAGATATAAGAACCGATCTCCCTGCACATTGAATTCCAAGTTGGCTCGAAACCGGCGTCTCCATGGGCAAGAAGGACCACCCCTTCTGAATCAGGCATCGTTGACAACTCCTTTACTCTATCTAATATAATCTCCTTTAAGATATTACCTTTATTTAAAGAGGGTCCTATGATGATCCTCATTTTAGTATCAATTATGGGTATCCCTTCCTCTTTAATTCTCTCAATCGTCTCCTTGTCTTTATACAGTCCTAAAATTGTCGGAACATCGTATAGGGAATGTTCGGATGGAGCCACGAACAATGGCATCACGTAAACTTCATCGATACCAACATTTTCTAAGCCTTTGATAGCAGTATTGATTGATGGCTCATTAAATTCCATAAAAGCGATTCGGATTTCACTGAAAGGGTTATTGCTCCTTTCAGACATCATTTTTTTCACTTCTTTCTCAAGTTCAAGAACAAGGGTGTTCCACCGATGCATGGGGGAGCCGTGAGCTATAATGAGCAAACCGAGTTTCTCTTGGGCATAAATTGATTTTGGAAAAAGTGGACCGATGATGATTGTCAGCAGTAATATGAATGTTAATTTTTTCATGGCTTAACTCCTTCTACTGTTGTGTTCTAATAGTTAACATTTCAATTCGACCTATCTTCTCATATTTCCAAATTCTCACCTATCCCGGCGCCGCCTTACAAAGGACTTTGAATTCAAACCATTTCTCAAAGAATTGGCAAACCAGAGAGGGATACTCATCCATCATCTTTTATCCGCACTAGGATCTTCTTCGCCATACCAAAGCCCAGCGCCACCTGAAAGCCATCTATTCGGACGGTAATGGGACCTCGCACAAATTGGGAACTCACTTTAGTCACTTTTTTGCCCACCCTTATTCCCAGAGATTCCAGACGACGAACCAAACCATATCCCCCGTTAACTTCAATAACTACTCCGGATTCTCCTTCTTCTAATTGAGTCAGATCTACCAGCTTCATGGATTGGCATGCGGTTTTTTTGAATCTAAAGAACCTTTGCATTTATCACAATAGCCGAATATCTGGAAGCAATGAGAGGTATGCTCAAATCCACTTTCCTTGCATAATCTCTTCAAAGCCACCTCAATCTTTTTGTCAGAAAATTCCACCACCTTCCCACAACTGACACAGATCATGTGTTCATGATGTGGATGATCCAGTACCAGCTCATAGTGGCTATGCCCATGCCCCAAGTCTACCTTACGCACTATTCCACTCTCCACCAGAAGTTCTAAAGTGCGATAAACGGTAGCCCGCGAAGCACTTTGTTTTCTTCTTTTTCTTAACCTATATAAAAGGTCCTCCACATCCAGATGGCCACCACGATGAAACATCTCATCAAGAACAGCTTTTCTCTCCTTGGTGAACTTAAGCTCTTTGCTTTTTAGATATTTGGCGAAACTTTCAACTGCGTTCATCAATTTGGTTCCCCTAAATTGAAATTGAATCTCAATCTCAATTTTTATCGATCACTGTTCTACGGAATATCCAGAAAAGAATTTGTTTCCAAAAAGATTTTCTTAAAAGGATCGCCATGGAGGACTCTATCGCCTTCCCAACTCAGAGCATAGCATCCCCAAAAGGATCAGCCCACCTCCCAAAATCCCCAGCCGACCCAAAACTTCGCCCAAAAGGATAAAGGAGAAGATAGCGGCGAAGACCGGCTCCATGGCATAGATAAGCGCAGCTTTCACCGCAGTGGTATTTTTTTGCATGGAGTTCTGAATGAAAAGGGCTAAGGAGGTGGCAAGTATTGCACAGACCAGAACGGCTATAATCAGGTAGGGATGGTAAATCAGCTTTGTTCCTTCAAACAGAAAGATAAAGGGGAGGCACAAAAAGGTGGTTAAAACTATCTGAACGAAGGTTAGGGCGAAGAAATCAAATCTTTTGGTGTATATCTGCACGAAGATCACCTGGAAGGAAAAACAGACCGCACAGAAAAAGGTAAAAAGGTCCCCCAAGTTAAACTTCGAGCCTTTAGGATGGGTCAGAAGAAAAAGGCCGCTTACGGCTAATATCACCCCGATTAATGAAAATACTCTGATCTTCTCCTTCAATATTACAAAAGAGAGGGGAGGGATCATCACCACAAACAAGCCGGTGATAAAGGCAGACTTGGAGGCTGTAGTGTATTGCAGTCCCAGGGTCTGAAAGGCAAAGCCGAAAAACAGAAAGATCCCAATTATTGCTCCAGCTTTGAGCGCATCTTTATTCATAAAGGAGATGTTCTGCGAAAAGATCAACCAGACCACCAAACTGGCAAGCCCAAATCGAAGAAGCAGGAAGATAAAAGGAGAGGAAAAGGACAGGGCGGTCTTAACTAAGGGAAAGGTGCTTCCCCAGATGAGGGTCATCAAAAGCAAGCACAGCTCAGCCTTCCGGGAGGGAGTTAGCATCTTTTTATAGGTTCCTTCGCATGATCCAAAATTTTATACACATAAGAAGTAATCCTCAGCGAATGCAAAAATCAGCTTTTAATGGAAAGATCCAGATCCATGATATGGATAAAAAGGAATGAAGGAAAAGTGTTCGTCCAAAGATGCTATCAATATTTGAGAACTCAAAGAGCAGGGCTAAACCTCAATAAGCTTGTAATCGCTTCTGCCCAGACCCATCTTTTCTGCCGCCTTTATCTGAGTTTGAGAATCTTTTCCATGAAGCATGGTGAGCACGTCGGAGCCCTTCTTTATCTTCAGCCCCTCGGCTTTGGATTGGGGCAAGGGTTGTGCTTGGGCGATCAGATCCAACGAGGCTTTATCGATTGCCACGATATCATCAGAAAGCAAAATTCCCTGATCCTGCACCACCGGCGTATCGGAGATGAACATGCAGTCACATTCTGGCTGAATATCAAAAAGGAAGTTTATGTAAAATACCTTTCCCCTTTTAAAGGTGGAAAGAACTGCTTTGGCCGCTTCAGCTAAGGAGACGGAGAAGTTCTCCATGGATCCAGGAACGGTCAATGCCTTCTCAGGACATACACGCACACACCTTCCACATCTCCAGCATCTCTTCTCATCCACCCGGAAGGTTTTCCCTTTAATCGAGATGGCATCCAGAGGGCAGGTGCGCACACAGATGCCACAGAAGGTGCATAAGTCCTTGTTCCAGCTCATCAGTTCATCCATCTGAAAATGCATTCTCCCCCTGCCCCCCTCCCTCCAGTCACATCCCCGTGGCATTGCGGTTACACACCCCATAGCTACATTCTTGATGGCCGCGCCCAGGCTTGAATCTATATGTCCCTTCACATGCGAGAGGACCATCATGCAAGATGCGTCATAGATGGCTGTTGGCACAGAGACCTCCTTCAACAGCTTCCCAGCCTTCACCTTTATGGAATCGAATCCAAAGATGCCATCGGCTATTATAATAGGCGCACCTAAACTCATAGGATTATAACCCATGCGGTTGGCAATCTCAAGATAGTCATAAGCTTTCAAACGAACCGAATCGGTCACAAACGGCTTGGTTTGGAGCTGTTTTAACCGATCAACCACCACCCTGACGAAATTCGGTCGGATGGTATTATGCGCCCCGGGATTGCCCAAATGCATCTTGATGGGAACCAACTCATCTTTAGAAAAATATCTTTGTAAATTGAGTTTCTCAAGGATGCGTTTCAACTTACCCTCAACGCTGTCCCGATAGTCAAATCTTTCCACCCGGGCATTTATGAAATACACTTTACTGGGCATCATCTCTTACCTCGCAAGGAAAAAGAACAGGTAGCTCCATTTTCAGGAACTTCCTTTAATCTTTCAAAGAAAACCAAATGGGTCGGGCAACTGCAGTCGCTTGCCCCGAATCCCGGAACGATCACCTTTGCATTCTGGGTTCTCCGGGTCTTATGAGAAAGCGAACATTCATTCGCCTTTTTGCTCAGAAAGAGCGATATCTTTCTGACCGAGGCGTGATCCAAAAGATAATCAATATGCCAGAAGTGTTTCTTATTTTTTTGAAGATGTCTTGTAACCCTTGATTTCAGCCCCCTTTTGGCACTACCGGTATAAACATAGTAACCTTTGAGGAATTTAAAGGTTCCCTTTTTGCCGATCGTGATGTTAACCGACTTTCCCAAATAAAGGAGAAGCTGGTAAACTCCTTTTCCCGATTTGAACGGATTCGTTTGAAGAGATTTTGATCTATTCCAATTCATCCAAAAGTGACTTATTTAAAGCATCTTCATCTTCAAAACATCAAAATTACCAAAAACATTCGGAATTTACAATTTGAACTCTTAAGATGATTTTGTCAAGCGATTTTGAAAAAAGAAGAGCAAGGTGTTCGGGCAAGGTCTCGACTCAAGAGAAATCAGTAACTCACATCTCCTATGGACCCTGCGGAAAAAGATTGACTTGCATCAGAGGTGACATTATATTCAGTCAAAAAACCGAACCAGAAAGAGAGGAGTATGAAAGCATTAATTACTGGAATTACAGGGCAGGATGGATCCTATCTGGCAGAATTGCTTCTGGAAAAGGGCTATGAGGTCTTTGGAATGGTGAGGCGATCATCCACCGAAAACTTCGAAAGGATAGCCCATATTCGTGATAGGATCCAGCTGAAACAGGCGGATTTGCTGGATCAGCTCTCCCTTATCAGGTTGATAGAAAGTTGCCAGCCCGATGAAGTCTACAACTTAGCGGCCCAGTCATTCGTTCCCACCTCCTGGGAACAACCCATGCTGACCGGCGAGTTCAATGCTCTGGGGGTGACCAAGCTTCTGGAGGCGATCCGGCTGGTCAACAAAAAGATCAAGTTTTATCA
>JAOZNS010000217.1 GCA_029933635.1 Candidatus Zixiibacteriota bacterium
CAACAGCTCAGTTAACTCAAATGAGGGGATACCATCTCCCCTCCTTTTCCCAAAATCTTTAATTTTTTTGTTGACTTTTATGCCCGATCGAATAAATTTGAAGTTTGTGATAAAAGTAACAAACTCAGATTTCAGCAAAAAGTTTAAGCGACTTTCAATCTCTTCGTCTAAAAAACCCAAAAATCTCTTTTAAGGAGTGGCCACCATGAATGGAAAGATGCGAAAGGGCAGTGCTTATGGCTGGCTTTTTCAGAGGATCAGTGGAATCTTTTTAGCCTTCTTCTTGATTCTTCACGTCCAGGTGCTTCATTTCACCAAAGATTGGAAGATAGATTTTAGTGTGGTAGCCTCCCGACTGGAAAGCACCGGATGGGTAATCTTCTATTTGATATTTGTGCCAGCCGGTCTTTTCCATGCTCTTAACGGAGCCTGGCAGATCGTCCACGATTATCGTCCCCAGGCACAAACAAGCAAAGCGGTCAAGACCCTTTTGTGGATTCTGGGAATAGTCATCTCCGTGTGGGGATACTATCTGATATTTACGTTTAACAAAGGAGCCTAAAGATGTATCAGCCCAAGTCAGGTTTTTTCAAAAAATATAAAGAGGCGGTTGGTTTGAATCCCAATGTGGGAACCTGGTCCTGGCTTCTGCATCGGGTAACCGGTGCGATCTTGGTGCTTTATCTTTTCATGCACCTGTTTGCCCTAAGTTCCTCCATTGCGGGAGAATCAACCTTTAACGCCTGGCTATCCAATCTTCAAACTCCGCTCACCCATATTTTGGAGATTGGGTTGGTAGCGGTGGTGGCGTTTCATCTCCTCAATGGTCTGCGCATAACCATTGCCGATTTCTTCCTCCTAACCAGACCCCACAGGGTCCTATTTTGGATAGCCATGCTAATCTTTGTTGCTTTTTTGATTATAACTTTGATCGTATTCTTGCCCCGGGCTTTTTCACCTCATTAAAGGGAGGAGGAGAGATGTTATTCCATGATGTATTGGTAGTTGGTGGCGGGCTGGCGGGCTTGAGGGCAGCTTTAGCCGCGGCTGAGAAAAAGATAGATGTAGCTATAGTTACCAAACTTTACCCTCCCCGATCCCACTCCGGGCAGGCGCAAGGAGGAATCAATGCCGCCCTGGCAAACAATCCCAAAGCCGCAGATGATAATCCAGAAAAACATGCATTTGATACCATCAAAGGAAGCGATTATCTGGCTGATCAAGAGACCTCCATCTTCATGACCCAGCAGGCACCTGAGGCTATCTTTGAGATCGAGCACTGGGGCTGTCCTTTCAGCCGAACCCCGGACGGAAAGATTGCACAAAGACCATTTGGGGGAGCCGGTTATCCCCGCACCTGCTATGGCACGGATAGAACCGGCCATTACATCTTACAAACCCTTTTCGAACAGAGCATCAAGCATAATATTGCCACTTACAATGAATGGGAGGTGATAGCCTTAGCGAAGGATGTGGATTCATGTTGCGGTGTGATTGTGCTGAACTTACGTTCCGGGGAGCTTCAGGCTATTGGAGCCAATGCGGTGGTATTTGCCACCGGTGGCTCCGGTCGAATGTATGGAAACTCCACCAATGCCATCACCTCCACCGCCTTTGGAGTGGCTATGCCCTATTGGGCCGGGGTTCCCTTGAAGGACATGGAGTTTGTCCAGTTTCACCCCACCTCCCTTTATCCCAGCAATATCCTGATGACCGAAGGGTGTCGGGGCGAAGGTGGGATTCTGGTCAATAAGGAAGGTGACAGGTTCATGAAGAAATACGCTCCCAAAGCTATGGAGCTGGGACCGCGGGACATAGTCGCAAGGGCTATTCAAACCGAGATCTTAGAAGGGCGGGGATTAGAGGACGCATATGTCTATCTGGATTTAAGGCATCTGGGAAAGGCAAAGATCATGGAGAGGCTTCCTGGAATAAGAGAGATCACCATGGATTTCATTGGCTTGGACCCGATTGAGAAGCCCATCCCCATTCAACCGGGCACGCATTATTGCATGGGAGGAATCGATGTAAACATAGACGGAGCAAGTCCGCTTCCTGGCTTTTACGCCGCCGGAGAATGTGCCTGCGTCAGCGTTCATGGAGCCAATCGCTTGGGGGGAAATTCCTTGCTGGAGACGGTGGTCTTCGGGAAAAGGGCAGGTGCTTCCGCCGCTGAATATGTGAAAGATAAGCCAAAACAACCCAAGACCAGCGCTCTGGAGCGAACCTTGAAAAGAGAAGAGGAGAATCTGAAACAACTGCTGACCTCGGATGGAAAGGAAAATCCATTCAAGATCAATGCTGAACTGCGAAAGCTTATGCCGGAGAAGGCTGGGCTTTTCCGCGATGAAAAGCTCATGACAGAAGGATTAGCTCAAATTAAGGCTTTGAAGGAAAGGTTCAAGAAGATAAGACCAATTTCTGCCGGCAGGAGTTTCAACTTTGACAAGACTTGGGCCCTGGAGATTAAAGGAAACTTAGACGTGGCAGAGGTGGTGATGACTGGTGCCTTAGCCCGAAAGGAGAGCCGCGGTTCTCACTATCGCACCGATTTTCCTAAAAGGGATGATGCTAATTTCCTCAAGCACACCCTGGCCACCTATACTCCTGAAGGACCAAAGCTTTCCTACAGGGATGTGCAGATAACCAAGTATCAACCTGTAGAAAGGAAATATTGATTATGACTGAATTCAGAATCCTAAGATATGATCCGGATAAGGATAAAGAGCCTCATTTTCAGACCTATACCTTTGATAGCCCTAAAGGGATGACCGTTCTGGAAGGGCTGTTCTATATCTTCGAGAACATTGACAGCACCTTAGCCTTCAGATCATGCTGTCGGGCGGCGGTATGTGGCTCGTGTGCCATGCACATCAACGGGCTTTACAATTTAGCCTGCCGAACCCAGATAGATAAATTAGGAGGTAAAGTCACCTTAAGACCGCTGGCTCACCTGCCCATCATCAAGGACCTGGTGGTCGATTTGGAACCATTTTTTGAGCAATATAAGAAGGTGATGCCATACCTGATCCCCAAAAATGACCCGCCGGAGAAAGAATATCTTCAGAGTGAGAAAGAAAGAAAAAGGCTGGATCCATGGGTGGATTGCATTCTTTGTGCCGCCTGTTATGGCTCCTGTCCGGTTGAAGCTACAGATCCAGAATACTTAGGACCAGCCGCTTTGATGAAGGCTTTAAGATTCATCGAGGATTCCAGGGATGGAAAGGCAAAGGAAAGGCTGGCTTTTGTAGCCACAGATTTTGGCGTGTTCCGATGTCACACCATCTTCAACTGTCAGAAGGTATGCCCTAAGGAGTTAGACCCCACCAAGGCTATCGCCAAGCTGAAGATGAAGGCGTTGTTCGGATGAAGTCTTTTCGGATCGGGTTAAGATATAAAAAAAGAGGAGCATCCGAAGCACTGAATTTACAACCCGGTGCATCCTTAAGCGTTGAGTCTTCGCCATTCGAAGGTATTCGAAAAATTTTCAGGATGAATCCCTGCAGGGGATTCTATTAGTTGGGTGAGGATCATTCCTGTAAAGATAGTTTACGAGGCAGACCACATCTCCAACATCAACCACACAATCTCCTTCACACCTCCGCGTTCGACCGGGTCGGGCGAAGGTTCTCTTTTGATGTAAAACTTAGGTAGCGTAACGTTTTTATGTTGGTTTTTTTGTAGGATTCAATCAGTTTGCATTATTTGCCAATGGTAACAGCCACAAAGGGCAAGGGCTGAGATTAACGCCATTCTTCAGCGAAAAGGGTTTTTTAAAATACTTAGCTTGTGCCACAACCCAAATCGGTGCCTTGTAAAGCTAAAGAAGTTAGATAACAAGAACTTAAAGTAACCCAAAACCAAAATTAGCAACAAAATTTCGATACGCTACCAAAACTTAATTAGAGAGAAAAGGGCACAAGATAATAAATTTTCTGGCGAGAAGAAATTAAAGCTCCTTTCCTTTGGAAGATTTACGGATGGAGATCAGAAACCCCACGATGGCTTTGCCGGCTCCTTTTATAGCTGAAGTGATAACTTCATAATTTTCATGATGTATATTTATTTCCCTTTTCACAAAATCCATATCAGACTTCTCTGTCTTCGCTTTCAAACTTTTAATATCCAATTCCAAAACGTTCTGGATGGTTTCAAAATCAGGTGCTTGTGGGCTCAGGATGTTTTTAGCCACCTTGTTTACCAACACCACCTCAAATTTTTCATCAATCATTATCACCCCTTCTGGTATGCTCTGTGCTAATTTATATATTCTGCTCCGTTCCGCAGATTTGAGTCGGTTAAATCTTTCAACAGCCGAAGGTATCTGACTGGCGGCGGTATAGATAAGCCTGATGTCATCCGGGGACAGAGAAGTGTTACGATGACTGCTAATGTGGATCATTCCCTCCATTTTGT
>JAOZNS010000218.1 GCA_029933635.1 Candidatus Zixiibacteriota bacterium
TAAAAAATACAGCAAGGTGAGGGTAAAAAGGGTCTTAGATATTGCCTGTGGACCAAGTCTGCAATTAAGGGAACTGGCGAAAAGGCGTTATGAGGCGATCGGTTTAGATTCGAGTCCACAGATGTTAGAATATCTGAAACGAAGGGCAAAAGAGGAAGGAGTGAAAATAAAGATCGTCAAAGCTGATATGACGAATTTCAAGTTGAAAAAGAAAGTCGATTTTGCTTTTATAATGATGGGTTCATTTAGATTCAAAAACACGGAAGAACTCTTAAGGCATTTGGATTGTGTTTCTAATTCTCTTAAAAGGGGAGGCTTGTACCTCATTGAAAATTTAGCATTGGACTGGCCGAGTTTCAAACCTCAAAGCTGGGTCATGAAGAAAAATGGAATCAGAGTCAAAGCAACTTACAAAGAAGAAAAAAAGGATGCCCTTTCCCAGACTTATGAAGAAAATATAATTTTCGAAGTGAACGACCATGGACGGAAGTTAAAATTCATCGAAAAAGCTACCCTGCAACATGTTTATCCTCAAGAATTTTTAACTCTGGTTGAATTAAATAATAAATTTGAGTTTTTGGACTGGTTTGAACGTTTCAGATTAAAGAGATTGAAAAAAGGAAGCAATGATAATATTGTTCTCTTACGCAAAAGATAACTTACGCTGCGGAAAACCTTTTGGAAACTTATGCTTTTTGTCACCACTTCGGGACAATGGGATATATGGCAAACCACGTTTGCTCAAATTTCTTCAGGACTTCATACGATCTGAAACCGACAGAAAAACGGCTGCTTTAAGTAAGACAAAAGCTTTGAAGATAACAATATGAACACATAAACAACAATTGAAGATTCATGAAAAATGAAAGAACTATCCAGTGAGTTCGTGCATATAATCATTACTTCCCCCCATAATCTCCCTCTCCATGGAGATAGATACGGGGGTGAGGTAAAAGTGGATAATTTAGAGGGTGCTAATGAATAAACCTGAGAAGTTCCGAATCTTGGTTATCAATCCCGGATCCACCTCCACCAAGATTGCGATATTCGAGAATGAGAATGAAGTTTTTTCCCGAACCATCAACCACAGCAAGCTGGAGCTGGAGCCTTTTGCCCGGGTATGGGATCAATATGAATTTCGGAAAAGGCTTATCAAGGAAGCTTTAGAGGATGCTAAGATAAAGCCAGAAACTTTATCGTCGGTGGTGGGAAGGGGAGGTCTTTTTCGTCCGGTGGTCAGCGGCACCTATAGGGTGAACGAGCAAATGATCGAAGATGGACGCAATGCTTACGGTGGAGAACATCCTTCTAATCTGGGCGCGGTTTTGGCTTTTGGCATCGGATGGGATTACCATATTCCTTCCTTTATCGTGGACCCACCATCCGTGGATGAATTTCAACCCATCGCCAGGTATTCCGGGCTACCGGAGTTTCCTCGAAGAAGCCTCTTCCATGCCTTAAATGTCAAAGCCACCGCCCGACTGGCGGCTTCCGATCTTAAGAAAAAATTGAGCCAGATCAACCTGATCGTAGCCCACCTTGGTGGAGGAATCAGCATCGCCGCCATCCTTCAGGGCAAGGTGATCGACGCCAACAATGCCCTGGATAGTGGACCCTTCACTCCAGAAAGAGCAGGAAGTCTGCCCACCTTTGAGCTTGTCCAGTGGTGTTTTTCTGGAAGGGTCTCCCTAGATCAGGTGAAGAAAAGATTGGTGGGTGAGGGTGGATTGGTGGCATACTTGAATACAAATAGTGCTAAAGAGGTGGAGAAGATGATCCATCAGGGAAACCAAGAAGCTCAGAAGGTGTATGATGCTATGATCTATCAGATTGCCTGTGAGATCGGCAATCGGGCAGTAGCCTTAAAGGGAAAGGTGGATGCAATAGTTCTAACCGGCGGATTGACCCATTCGGTTTATCTGGTGGAAAAATTAAAGGAATGGGTTGGTTTCCTCTCCAAGGTCCTGGTCTATCCGGGAGAGGACGAGATGAAGGCTTTAGCTCTGGGAGCCCTGCGAGTGCTGAGGGGAGAGGAAAAGGCAAAAACTTATCCCGAGATGGTTGAAGAAAAGTAAGGTAGCCACACCTTCAGGGCCTGATAACTGATGCAAGCAATCGATTGGAAAGCTTTATAAAATCTCAAGTCCTGCTAATTCATTTTTAAGGGAGAAAAAATTGGAAGCAGAAAACAACTACCAGCCAATTATTGAAGCTTTACTTTTCGCCTCGGAGAAGCCTCTTTCTGCGGGGCAAATTCAAGCCATCCTAAAGGATATCACCTTCGAGCAGATTGAACAGGCTATAGACTCTTTAAATGAAAGATACAGATCCGGTGGGCACAGCTTCGCCATAAAAAAGGTGGCCAAAGGCTTTCGTATGTATACGCTACCTGATTTTGCTCCCTGGATAAAAGCGCTTTATTCTCACTCCAGAAGAGAAAGACTCTCCCCTCAGGCGTTGGAGGTTCTCTCCATCATAGCTTATAAGCAACCCATCGTGAAGACGGAGATAGATCGCTTAAGGGGCGTAAACAGCGAAGGTCCTCTTTGCACCCTGCTTGACCGCAAGCTCATCACCATCGTTGGCCGAAAGCCCTCGCCAGGAAGACCGCTTCTATATGGGACCACTCCGGAATTTCTGGCTCACTTCGGATTGAACGATCTGAACGATCTGCCCCAGATGGAGGAGTTAGAGATGCTCCTTAAAAGCAAAGAGCCTCCTTCCTTTGCTGAGGAAATGCTTGAAGGAGTGATGGAAAAGAAGCCGGAGGAGGCAGGTGAAAAAGCCTCGGAAGAGCAAAAGGCTGAAAAAAAGATCACCGTAAAACTCCCTCCGGAAAGCCCTCCCCAAGTTTCTCCAGAAGATGAGGCTGAATAAGTTTCTATCGCATGCAGGTGTGTGCTCCCGACGCAAAGCGGACCTTTTGATTCAATCCGGCCGGGTAGCTGTAAACGGCATTCCGGTAAAAAAACTGGGACTCTTGATTGACGAGAATGCCGATGAGGTTACGGTCGATGGGAAAAAGGTCCTTCTTCAAAAAAGCCACATCTATATCCTCTTAAACAAACCCAAGGGTTACCTCAGCACCGTTAAAGATAGCCATCATCGTCCCACCGTGTTAGATCTTGTGGGGAAAGATAAGAAGGTCTTTCCGGTGGGAAGATTAGACCAGAATACGGAAGGTGCTCTTCTTCTCACCAATGATGGGGAGCTCACCTATCGACTTACCCATCCTAAATTCGAGATCGAAAAGACCTATCAGGTGGTCGTCTCCGGAAAGATGGATCCAAAGGTTCTAAAAAAATTTAAGGAGGGGATAAAATTGGAGGAGGGAGTTGTTGCCAGAGGCGAAGGAAGGATCTTAAAAAGGAACCAAGAAAGTTCGGTGTTTGAATTGAGGCTAAAGGAGGGACGGAAAAGGGAAATAAAGAGAATGTGTCAGGCGGTTGGTCTTAAAGTAACTGGTTTGGTGCGAACCAGATTTGCCCACCTCACCACCGAAGGACTGAAAAAGGGAGGGTGGAGATATTTATCTCCGGATGAAATTGGTCTTCTAAAGAAGATGACCGGCCTGGATTAGCTCATAGATGTCCTGTAGGCTTCTTATTCAGAAGATTTCAACCGATCACATTCTTGAGGGTCTCAAAAAAAAATCGGCAGGCAAAAAGCTTATCTCAGCCAACCGATCTTCTACTATCTACTTTATATTTTCGGCTCTTCTCCAAAAGAGTCGCTAATTTCTGTCTGTTGGAAGTTGAATCCCTTAAATAAGCTTTGGTTTGACCCAAAGGTGTAAACCATGCTTTTTTACCTCTCCCCCTTTGTCCCCCTCTCCATCCATCTGGATGGAGAGGGAAAGATAGGTCACTTGACTCGAATGAGGGGTGAGGTCCCCTGAGATTTGCCATCATCTTAAGTCCTTTTCATTTGAATCCTGCGGACACTATCCGAAATTCCAGCAACTAAATTGGAGAAGACCCATATTTTCAAACCTGATAAAGCAACGTCACTTCAACAGAACCATCCTTTTAACCTCGGAATGATTTGCTGATTCTAACTTATAAAAATATATTCCACTTGCGACCACATCACCGTTTTTATCTTTGCCGTCCCAGTTAACCGAATAAACCCCTGGGGACTTTTTTTTATCGACCAGCGTTTTGACCAATTGACCCCGAACGTTATAGATCTTAAGGGTTGTATGGATAGACTTATCAACTGCAACCTGGGAACCGTAAATGACGAAGCGAATGGTGGTGGAGGGATTGAAGGGATTCGGATAGTTCTGATAAAGCTGGATGACCTTTGGACGGCTGGTAAACTCTTCCTCCCCTTCAAACACGCCTGAGGTGCCCCTGAGCCAGCTCAGCACCCTCTGCATCACTTCTGGTGGATGGGTCAGGGAGCGACCAG
>JAOZNS010000219.1 GCA_029933635.1 Candidatus Zixiibacteriota bacterium
CCCCATCTTCAGAAGGCTCCCCCCCATACCCATGGACAATGGAAGTGATATAAGCATAGTCTTCGTAGATGAAAAGATCTCGCATTGCCACACCAGAGTAGCTACTTACAACAATAGGATTGTTTTTGTCAGTAACACCGTATATCCACAGACCATAATAGTTGAGGACATATAGGTAGTCATCGGCTACAAACACCCCTCTTATTCCCCACATTGGGGTGCTCCAGACAAGCTCAATGCTGCCCTCCTGGGCAAAGGAGAGGGCCGCTGATAATAAAATAGCTGAGATTATAATGAGAAAATTTCTTGGCATTTTTGCTTCCTCCCGGGTCTGGGTCTGTTAGTTGTTGAAAAAATATTTTTGAGTTCTGCCTTCACTGGTTACTACCCTTTCCCCTAAATGCTTAAAGTCTACTTCCACTAAGTAACGATAATGTAGTTAATATCTGCTTTAAAATAACAAAAATGCCTTTAAATGTCAAGTTTTCTTTTTTTGAAAAAATCATCATTATTGTGTTTTTATCAGTAAAAGCTTTCAAGTATTGTACCCGGTAGCGCCGCATTAAAAATACAGCCCTACCATATAGTCTGAAACCTGCTGAAGCAGGTTTTTGCTCAGTCACAACAAAATAGCCCCCGGATTGAATCCGGGGCTATCTCGGAAAGATTTACCGCACCAGCACCATCTTCTTCACCCGCACAAAATCCTCTTGGCCCTTACCCTGGCCAGCCCGCAGCCGGTAGAGGTAGACACCACTGGGGAGGGTTTTCCCAAATTCATCCCTGCCATCCCAGACTACCCTATGAGAACCCGCATCTTTCACCCCCTCCACCAGCGTCCTCACCCTCTGGCCCAGGAGATTGTAGATTTCCAGGGTGACATGGGCCTTTTGGGGGAGGGTGAAGGTGATGTGGGTTGAGGGGTTACCCGGGTTGGGATAGTTCTGGAGGAGGGCAAAGCTGGTCAGCTGTGTCTGGGTTGATTCCTTCCCTTCAGGAGGTCTACCAAAAGAGGAACCCTCCACAATCCGGTAAATCTCCCCAAGGTTGCGAAGTATGTGCGGAGTCCCCTCCCCCAAACCCTTGGGTTCTACAGCGATGAAAACCCTACGCCCCCGATAGGGCCTAAGTCCAATAGCTACCTCACCCTGACTGCGAAACTCACCCGCCTCCTCCACTACCGGCACCCTCCTCACTGTTAGGAGCGACGAACCCGTAGTGGCATCCACCAGCTTGTACTCCAGCTCCAATTTCGATGATTTAAAGCCACGACTGTAGACCAATATCTGGAATTTCAGGGAATCTGCATCAGAGGACAGGGTAAGTGCTTTCGTACGAAGGTAGTCGAAATGATTTTCCGGTGCCAGCACCAATAGGCTGTCCACATAGGAAACCAATGGGATCAGGATCTCCCGCCCGGTTTTGTTCTTTACCCTGACATCGCCTAATTGTGCCCAGAAGAGGGCACCGGTGGAGGTATCATGCAGAACAGCAGCCCGGGAGTGCTCAAAGCTCAGAGTCCCCTGCGGGACCTCAGGCCCAGCCAGAAGCAGGGGACGCTGGAGGGTCTCGGAGCTCACCTTAATCTCATAAGGGGAGGATGTGCCACTGGTCCAGCAGTACTTGGCGGTGGTTGAGCCGGCGGAGAGGTTGGGATAGCGACCACCTGTAGCACCCACATTTGGCCCCTCCCAACCAGTGCCGTTGTAGTAGACCTTCAGAATATTGTAGCCGTTATCATACCAAACGATGGAGCACTTCTCCCCAGCATGACCCGTCACCGAAGGCTGATGATATTCGTTCATACTCTGATAAAAGAACGAATATCCAGAGCTCCAACCGCCGTTAGCATATCTTTTGCGGTAGGCGATACCCCGAGCCTGGAGAGCATCGCTCCTTGCCCGCCAGGCCACATGTCCGCTACCAGAGCCACTTCTCTCCACCGAGGCATCCCGGTTTTCACTGAGACCGGTGCTGCTGGAAACATTGTACGCGCCCCCCAGCCCATTTGGTAGGTATTGAAGTACACGCTGCTGCCATCGTCGTAGGTCACATGCACAGGATTGGTGGGGGTGGTAGGGCCCATCGAAAGGCTGGGATTCTTATGGCTGGAGGTGGTGGAGGGAAGGGTAGCCAGAGAACTCCAGGAGGTGCCATCGTTGTCGGAGTAGAGGTAGTAGATACCGGAGCTACTCTTAGCACACACCAGTAGACGATAACCGCCCATTCTGGTCTTATAGCTCACCACCGGCAGGGGGTCGGTGGTGCTGGTAAGATTCGAGAGGCCAGGAATGAGGGTGGCAGTGGACCAGCCGGAGCCGGTGTTCCTGGTGAAGCAGATATCGTACTGGTTATTCCCCTTGTAGCGCTGCCAGACCACAAACTGCTTGGCGCTGGTGCCAGTGATGGAGGGGTAGTGGTTGTTGCCGCTGCCGGCGCTGAGGCGTCTGAGTTGCCAGGAGGCCCCATTATCTGTGGAGTATTGATAAAAGATTTCTCCATCCGATTCATAGACCAGATGATATTTTCCGCTACTATCTCTAAGAAGTTTACGGCTGTTGTTAAAAGCCGTAGCCACAGCGCTCTCACTTCCTCCTGCCACGGCCCGATAGGGGACGTAGTTATGTTTGGTTACGGTTATATACAATGGACGAACAGAAGTGGTAAAAGTCTCTGTCCCAGTGACAGATTCCCTGGACTCATGGAAAGTGGAGAAGTCATCGCTACAGGTGGTAATAATGACATCAGGCACACCAGCATTTACAGTGACGGATGTGGAGGTTATAGTTATGGCTACGTTATTGAAAGAGGAAGGTATGTCTGTCCATAGCTCTAATGCAGGATCGCCGAGGATGTTATATATGTGAAAATACTTCTCCTTTCTTCTCTCATCGCCATAATTCTGATAAAAATCTAATTTTGCCTTATTAGTCATATCAGCCAATTGAAAAAGATCGTCATCAAAAATAGCCTGAAACAGCTCCTTTTCCAGAAAATCATCTTCTTCCCAATTTGTTATATCAGAGGCCCCCCAATAACTGACGGAGCCTCTACCATCTGCTCGTACCCAAGTCTCGCCAAAACATTCTGGATATGCAAAATCGCCTGTTAAGCAAGCAAAACTGAACACAAAGGGATACATATCTACATTTATCAAGGCTAAAACATCGCCTTGAGTAAAATACTTGTCTTGATCGAAGTGCCAAAAAGTCCTGCTACCATGGCCAGCGTATGTAGCTATCGATCTTCCATTGTTTAATGCATTGCAAATATCAGCATTTGTAATACCATAAGTGTACGCATAAAGCTTATCCGAAGTGTACCCATTTGGATCCAGCCAGGTACTGATCACGTAATTATGGGTTTGCTCACAAAAATCCGAAGGCAGCGGCACCCCCCAACAGACCCCAGCTATAAAGGCGGCCTTTTTGATCCACGCTGTGCCTGAACCCCAATGTGCTTTCTCGTATTCGATGGTCTTCTCCACCATCACCTCTGTCTGAGAAGTACTCGCCACTGGGAATCTTCCCACGAAAATATCAGGCAAGTAATCAGCATCATCCTTAAGGGAATATGGCAAATCAGTGGCTGGCCCATTAGAAGTCTGCCAATTGAAAGTTGGAATATAATCCGTATCTCCCACTAATAACACGTAAGACGGGAGAGGAGAGCGAGTTCTGATATAAGTTTGAATGCCAGTGTTGGTTGGCGGGGAGATTTCGGAGAGTTTGGTAACCGTGGTTTTAAATTTTTTTCTGAGACCTCCAATTTCTCAATGGTAAAATCTTCTCATAAAAGTTGTCGTGGGTAATGATAAGATAGCTCATGGAGATTTCTCCCCCCAAAGTACTTTTATTCAATGACCCTCTTTGCTCAAAATAACCATAGTTCAAAATAGTCCGCTCCACCAGCTTCTCAAAGTCCGGAGACCAATATCTCTCAATTCTACTCCAGGTCTCACTAAGGTTAGAGCCAATAAAATTTATCTTTAATTGGATGTCAGAATAAAGCTTGAATCTTCCCAATCCAGGGTTATAAATCACAGGAAATATCTCAATTTGAACCAGTCGATGCCCTCTCATTATGCCAATATCCCCTAGCCTAACTAGCTCAGTAGGATAATAGGAGTCCTTTTGGTAAAAGTCCTCGTCGATTTCAAAAGTTTCGATAACATCAGGAATTTTCATTCTTGGCGGTTGAACAGGAACGATCTTGGTATCTATCCTGACCTCGGTCAAACGAACCTCACGAACAGCTGCCCTGATCACCTCAACGCCGAGATTGGCCCCGTAGGGAATTTCCACCAACTCCCTTATGACGGGAAGTTGGGGTTTACCTATCTCTGTGGTATACCCATAGTCCTGGAAAGTTAGCTGTGTAAATTCGCCACCTTTGGTGTGT
>JAOZNS010000040.1 GCA_029933635.1 Candidatus Zixiibacteriota bacterium
CGTAAAGCTGATCAACCACTGTAGCCTCCAAATCATACCCTTCCTCTGCAAATTGTCCCAGATGGGAAAGGGAGTAAGTCCGAGCGGCAACGGCTTGTGCCTTCAATGCTTCCATCTCCTGCCGACTTAATCTTCCTATCTCGGATGCTACCACACCTTTGAGATAGTCCTCTACATTAACCAGATTCAAAACCAGAAAAGACTCATGATTTTTGGTGACAGTTATCTCTAACACACCCCGATATGGTTTGCCATTCAAGCAGACCCAGAACTTGGTTTCCGTAGGCGAGAATAAGACCTTTTGGAGATCGGCTTCCAACTCCCCCTGAATTCTCTGGCTTAGTTCTATTCCCTCTTCAGAAAGCTTCACCTCCATTTCGGCTGAGGTATAATAGACCGCTCGTTCACCACCTTCTTCATGAAAACATCTGATAACCAGTGATCCATTGGAGCTGATGCTGAGGTGATTTTGGGTCTCGAGCAACTTCACCCTTACGGCTGGTGGCTTAACTGAAAGACAAAGATCCTCCTTTTGATAAACTGGCATCTCCACACAACTAAAAAATAAAAGAGTAATCCCAACCAAGCCAAGCTGGAGGACCCTCTTTTTGCAGACGTTGGATCCTATCCTAATTCCTTTGAACATCTTATCTGTTCGTTTACTCAAAGGTCAGCCAATTATTTTCCACATTGGATGCTAAGTTTTTTACCCAAACTTTTTCGTTTTTCTCTTATGACTTCTCAAACATTGAGTGATTTTATCTTGGGTTCGGTCAATCGAAAAGGTAAAATTCTCCGAAGCTTCAAAAAAATAGTTTTATCTTTCCTCACCCACACCTACCCTCTACCCCGATACGGCTTTCCATGGTTTGAGGTTATTCTATAAATTAACTATCGGTTGCTCTTTGGGTTAATTTAATGACGAGAGGATACCCTTTGTCCAGCAAAAGATGTGTTTGTCCATTCGTTGTAAGGAGAGTCATCGGATAAAGGGAAAAGCAAGTTTCATCACCAGAAGAAAAGCAAAAAAAAGAAGCAGGAGGTATCCTGGATTTAGGTTTTTTTTAAATCCCAGAAAGGAGGAGAGGGTGAATAAGAAGAAAAGAATTGCACCGGTTGATGCCTGAGAGTGCCTACCTATCTGATTTAACTTAGAGACCAAAAGAATGCCGGATAGGACCCCTCCCAACCGCCCACTCCATTTAGTCATGTTTTGCAGATAGCCTTTGTTCAGATCCGAAGACACTGCCAGTCCCAAAGCATATCCTTTCAAAAGAGCCCGCGCTCGTAGATAGATTTGATGAAGGTTGAAAATCAGCCAGAAGCACAAAGCACCCAAGAGGCCAAACCTTTCAGCCAGGACTATCCCTAAGACCAATAAAGTCGGTCTTAAGTTCTGCCAGATTAGGCTATCACCCAAAGCTCCCAGGGGACCCCGCAACAGATCCTTAAACCTGATAATCTGCTGTGGGGGCGTCTTTTTCTCTTCCAATTTTGCTATAGCCCCTACCGCAAAATTAGCCAGATATGGATTGGCATTGAAGCTTAAAAGATGTCTATTCAGAAAATCTTGCCTTTCCTTTATAGAGGAACACAGCTTCTTTGTAAGTGGAATTAGTGTCCAGACAAAACCAAAGGAGATCATCCTTTCATAAGTCCATCCGGTCTGGATAAAGAAGCTTCGCAGATACAGCCAGAAGAGGTCCCACCTTGATATTTTTCGCATGGCTCAGTCGTTGAGTTTTAAAGTAAAATGACGATAATTCCCATACAGGCTCCCCCAAAGCACCACAAAAAATTTTTCCTCCTTCCGAAAAGGTAAATTAAGGCTCCAATCCCCAGCCCCCAGATGGGCAGATCTAAGTTTTGAAGATAAGACTCAGGAATACCTTGCAGAAGCTTGGCCAACGGTATGAGCAAAACGAAGACGTTAAGGAGGCCGAATCCGGTAAGAATAAATCCACGCAGAAATGATCCTGAAATTCCTAAAAAGAAAAGCGGTCCAAATTTTTTGATATCTCCTTTTTCTGCATAAAGGTCCGCTCTTTGCAGAAGCTTGAAGTTGAGCTGTCTTTGCTTTATTAAGGTCCACCCAGTCAAAAGACTAAAAGGGATGACAAAAAGTAGCGTGAGAAGAAGAATGAGATTAGGGTTGTGTGGGAGATAACTTTTTAAGATAATAAATCCGGAAGATCCCACCACAGCACCGACCGCGGGATCAGGAAAAGTGGCGGTGCCAATAGGCATGAGCCAGAGATAGGCCAGTTGAAGTAAGATGCCGATTTCAAGCCCAAGTTGAAAATGATGGAGCAGAAGTCCAACTAAGGGACCAATCAAAAGGGGCTGAGAGAACATGCTCTGAAATGCTTCGGTTTTGTCCAGTGCCACCAGCCCGCCAAACAAGCACACAAGGATCAATTCTTCAAACATAAGGTCAAACCAAGGATAAGGACTTTTTCTAAATTGTCAATAAAAAACCCCGCCTCGTCCTGGCAGGGTTTTTTAACTATACCACTGGTGCAGAGTTTTATTTTTTCTTTTTCCTGGCGGTTTTCTTCTTGGTGGTCTTTTTCTTGGCAGTCTTTTTCTTGGTGGCTTTCTTCTTCTTCGCTGGCGCACTCTTTTCACCTCCTTCCAGGCTTTGAGGTTAATTTTTTGAGGTGTGCCCGTGCTTCTACCTCATTACGTTCTTTATTTCCAAAGTCTCCTTTCCGAAATCCAGTATCATTCCCAAAGGAAGCTTAGTAGCCTTTAGGAAACTTCGCATCTTAGACTCGTCCGCATCATCTATCGGCTCGTCTGCTTTAACCATTACTATGATCTTTCCATCCACAACAAATTCCAAAGTGTACTCACCAGCCACGCTCCCCTTATATGATAACTTGATGTTTTTTCTTCTTTCATAATCGATTTTCCTTAAATCCAATTCAACCGCCAAAGCCTGGCTATAAGCGGATTGTTGAAAGCCCAATCCCATGTTTTTGTGCACCTCAAGTGCTGCCTCCAGAATTTGGTCCTGCAATTCCTTTAAGGTCATCTTCCTTTGTCGCCTCATCGAATAACAAATTGCTTACCCTCACAGTTTTCTAACCTTACTGACCAAATAAGCTTGTATGCAAAATGTGTGCCACCTATTCATTTTTTACCTAGGATGGTGAGACGCTTTATCTTAAAGAGTTTTCCAGTTACCACCAAAACCTATCCAAAAAGCGTCAAAAATTGTGTAATGGAACAGTTACAGTTATTAACCCTTTTATTTATCACATGTTGTAACTTTAGCCCTATTCTTGAGAGTAACACTGATGTTACAGGTGCGCTAATATGTTACACTTATGGAAAAAATCTATTTCATGGAGGATTTTGGGAAACGAATGTGATCCTTAAAGGAAGAAAAGATCAACTGTATTATATCATGGTTCGGAAAAGGTTGGAACAAAAGGGGGGGTCAAATTTTTAGGATCTTCTCCATTTCGGTTGAAGGAATTTTTTGTAAGAAAAAGAGGGTTAAAAGCTTATTTAATCTTGGTTATTTGAAAACTCACCCCTCAGTTAAGTTCTTTGGATTTAAATGAACAAATGACCTGTTTGCCTCTCCACCCATCCGGATGGAGAGGGGAACTAAGGGGAGAGGTGAAAGAAGAACACCGACAAAATCTTTGAGCCAAACTGTGGGTATTCAGAAGGGACTGATGGAAGAAAAAACTCATAAATTAACAACTCCTTGAAGAAGAACTAATTTTTAAATCCGAAGTAAAAGATGCATGATCAGTCCGCTGATCAGGGGAACTGAAAAGTTATCGTTGATGGGAAGGCTGATTCCTTCCACCATGGTAGCCACCAGAGCTCCAACAATTCCTATCCACAAAGGAACATGCGGAACAACCACTGCGACCGAAAGGCACATAACCAGACAGGAGAGACTTCCTTCCAGAGACTTGGGAGTTTGTCGAGAATGATTCTTCCCTAAGAGGTTCCATCTGATTTTGGTTTTTCCAAACTTTCTTCCAACCAGAGCCGCAGCGATGTCGCCCAGGATGACAAAGGAAATGGCTGTGATCGCCACGCTTTTATCAAAAAAAAGGATGGTGAGGACCGAAGCAGATAGAATATAGCTTGAGCCGGCAAAATCGGCATCTTCGTGATCACGTAGCACCGGTCCCAAGAGTCGATTGAGGAAACCATGCAAAGGAAGTTTCTTCAATCTAATTATATCTATCAGTATGGCTCCTAAAGCAAAGGGAGTAAGGATCAACAAAGATGGAGTCTTAGTGAGGAAAAAATATCCTATGGGAATGGAAAGCGCAAAAAGATGAATGGCTTTCCTTTTGAACTCGTTATAAAATGAGATTTCCAACTTTTAAGTTTATTTTATCAAAAATTATTTCTTCAATAAACAGGTAACAGAAACTTCTATTTAACCCGGTGGTTTGGGAAGTCTCAGCTGTTTCAAAAGTCTTTTGTTTATCCACACATCCGCCTGGTCGAAAAGGTTTTTCTCCCATTCATCTAAATGCTTCTTCCCCTTGGTTAGATTTATAGCTCTTTGGATTTGAGGAATTATATCTTCAAACGTGGTCTTTTGATCTTTTTTCTCCACCACCTTGATCAGATGAAAGCCCCATTTGGTCTTCACCGGCTCACTTACCTCCCCCACATTCAACTTCAAAGCAGCTTGGTAAAACTCATCCGGCATTTCACCTTCAGTGATGAAACCTAAATCGTAAACTACATCTTTGATCTCCTCTTCGCCGGGGAAATATTTTTTTGCCATCTGGACGAAATCTGCTCCCTTTCTTATCTGGCTCAAAACCTCTGCCGCCCTCTGGGAATCGTCGAAGACTATGTGATATACATGGATCGGAACCCCCAATGGCGGAAAGTCTATCTTATGTGCTTGATAATATGCCTTAATCTCTTCCATGGTGGGAGGAGGAAAGGATTTTCTTATCCGTTCTGCCAAGACTTTCTCCTTTGCTTGCTGCAAGGTAAAGGCTCTTTCTTCTGCCTTATATTCCAGCAGATCCGCATAACCTCTCCTTTTAGCCTCCCTTTCCAAGAGCAAGGGCATAGCCATCTGATTGACCAGAAGATCTTTCTTCTCCTCCATGGTCAAACTGTCTCTGCCCAGATCGAACCTATATCCACTCAGCACAACTTCATAATCTCTGAGCCGGATGGTATCCCCATCACCGAAGGCTAACACCCAAGTATTTTTGTCAAAAGAGGATGCATCAGCTTTCAGAACCTCCAAGTTATAAACAAACTCAGTTTTGGCTTTCAGTTGTTCAGCCAGCTCACTTGCAGCCTTGCTGCTTTTTTCCTTTTTTAAATATTCTCTTATCCCCTCAAAAAGAGCTGAATCCAATTCCTGGTAACTTTTCTCCTTTCTATCCAGAAGCTGGATCAGATGGTATCCGGTGGAATCTTTCACCAGCTTGGAGATCTGTCCAATCCTTTTCAGCGAGAACACCGCCGACTCAAGCTCACGAGAGAGCCGACCTTTTTGGATGAATCCGAGATCTCCTGCTCCATCCAAGCCTTTGGTTTCACTGTATTTTTTGCATAAGTCTGCAAAGTCTTCCCCGGCCAAAGCTCTTTTATAAAGTTTTTTTATCTTCTCTTTTGCCTCTTTTTTTGCCTGCTTTAATCTCTTCTGGTAATCCTTCTTAGTCGAATCTGCCCGAACCCGAATTAAAAGGTCTCTTACCCGCACCTGTTCAGGAATCAAAAAGTCCACCTCCTTATACTTTTCGTAATGATCCTTCACCTCCTGATCGGTCACCTCAATTTTGTCCACTATGTCCTTCTGATACATGTAGTTTAAAAGAAATTCCCGCATATGGTTATTTCTTTTTGTCACAAAAAGTGAATCGGATTCCATATCCAAAGAGGCCGCTTTCTGATCGATCAGAATCTGGCGGAGAAGCAGACGAAGCCTGTTTTCCTTGGTCCACTCATCCTTTTCTGGATCTTTGGCCACTACCCTGTATTCATTCAAATAATCATAAAATCGTCCCACGGTGACGGGTTCTCCATTGACTTTCGCTAAAATCTCCTCCCGCGAAGTCTCTTTGTTGGGTGAGTCCCCCTTACACAAACCATTCCATACAAAAGAGAGGAGAATCACGAAAAAACCTGAAGATAGAAGTCTTTTCATCATCTGTCCTTCCTCTCACTTTCTGGAGATAAAAACGAATCCTTGCGATTGATTTTTATTAATACTGACCGAGACAGTCAAGCTTGACCATGAAGAGAAACGATTGATTTCCTGAAAAACATATTAATTTGCCACCTCACCCGAAGGATATCCAGAAGTCAAATCGATTCTTTATACTGACTAAAAAATTCTCATCATCTCCTCCTACCATAAGAGAGAATCCTTGTTGGCAAACTCTTTTGAAGGAAG
This sequence comes from Candidatus Zixiibacteriota bacterium, assembly GCA_029933635.1. Lineage (GTDB taxonomy): Bacteria > Zixibacteria > MSB-5A5 > MSB-5A5 > SM1-73 > SM23-73-3. Next base: position 6,407 of record JAOZNS010000040.1, read on the forward strand.
CTGACTGGTGGATAAGTCAAAGTTTTAAAATCAGCGAGACGCGGTAGGTGTTATCCAGCTCCCGATGAGAAAGGAAAGCAACATCTCCACTTAGGTTGGGGTTGATCCATACTCCGGCTCCTGCGGTGAAATCTCCTTGATCGAGGCCCAATCTCCCAGATATTTTTTTCTTATAAGATACCTCCACACCAATATGTGTATCTGCAGATAGCTTTCCCAGCCAAAATTGAGCTGCTGATTTTCTTCCCTCATATCGTATATCCGCGTCGGTTGCAAGGATCAGATAGAAATCTTGAAGCTTGTGGCCGATTGCCACCCCCAGCTTGGTTGTGGGGTTGATGTTTTCGGTGGTGCCGTTATCATAAAACAGAAGGCTGGAGGTCAGATCCATAAGATTTACCCCCAATGACAGAAATGAATAGGGCTGAGCAAAAAGACCTAAATCGCCCCCAATTCCAAAGGCAGAGGCTGAGACCAGATCCCGATAGATCAATTTTAAATTTGCACCCCAGAAAAGTTTGGGTTTCATCTGCTGTGAATAGGAAAAAAACAGGGCGTAATCGGCATGACTTTCCTCCCTTAGAAGGACCACACGGTTGGAATCACTTATTTCTTGTCCCTTTTTCTCCAGATCGGTGATCTTAACTCCACCACCTCCCAGGCGCTGAAGGCTGAAGCCAATGGCGGAGGAGCGGTCATTTTGAAGTCGGGGGAAAGTGTAAGCCACAAAATCTTGGTTGAGAAGCGATCCAAAAGTTTCCGCATGCATCAAACAGAGTTCCTTTCTGCCCAAAAGGGAGAGTCCGGAGGGATTCCAGAAGCAGGCGGTCACATCATCGGCTACCCCCACGAAAGCTCCTCCCATACCCAGTGCTCTGGCACCCACCCCCAGGCTCAAGAATTCTCCGGCATACTTGGTGCCAAATGCCGGGGAAGAAAGTAAAAGCAAAAATGCTGAAGCCATGAAATATCTTCTGAGCATAATCGTAAAATAATATACGGAAAAAAAGCTTCATATCAAGGGCAAAACGAAAGAAGCCGGAAGGCTATAAATGGAGCATAAAGATTGGTCGGAAATATCAGACTGTGTCGGGAATTGGCGTCCCGACATTTATGCATTATCTGTCAGATGAAAGCATCGGGACCACAAGGTTCCAATGCAACAGAACGCAAAACGATTCTATTTCTTTTCCTCTTTTATTCTTCTCACGCTGTTAGACTGGCATTTAGGGCAGGCGCGCTCCACCAAAGGTCCTTTGGGATCAAAGGGCATCTTGAACTCATATCCGCATCTTAAACATTTAAAAGTTGCCTCTTCTGCCATCTTTGAGTCTCCCTCTTTATGACAAAAATTCTGGTGCGTCGGAATATTGTCATCCCGACACTTTTCCCTCTCTGATCAGTGTTTCAGGCGAATGCATCAGGATTACAAAGTCCCGATGCAACACGCTACACCGTTACCTTTTGCATCTTGGCTCTATCGGCTTCAAGCTTAGCCAGTCTTTTTTCACGTTTAAATTTGAGATCCTTAAGTGCCTTTTTGGTGAACTCTATCTCTTCCTTGGTGACCTTTTTTCTCATCTCCTCCAGTTCGCGCATCACCTTGGCAAACTTCTGTCCCTCTGCCGCGCTGATCCATTCTAACTGAAGTCTTTCCGGACGGATACCCATCCTCTCTAACTTATCCCATAGCTTTTCAACTCTTCTCTGGGTCCAGCGGTTAGCATCTATATAATGGCAGTCTGCAAAATGACACCCGGAGACCAGTACTATGGGTGCTCCCAGTTTAAAAGCATACAGCACGAACTCCTCATCCACCCTTCCAGAACACATGGTTCGAATGATCCTTTGATTAGGGGGATATTGGAGACGAGAAACGCCAGCGAAATCCGCACCTTGATAGGAACACCAGTTGCAAGCAAATACCACCGTTTTCTCCTCCGGATTTTCCTCCAAGATGGCTTCTATCTGAGCTAAGATCTGCTCATTGGTGAAATGCCGCATGGTGACAGCGCCAAATGGACACTCTGCTCCGCAGGTGCCACATCCAGCACAGGCGGCTTCAATGATTTGCGCTGGAATCTTTCTCTCCCGATCTACCTCTATGCATTTATAGGGACAAGCACGATAGCAGATCTCACAGGCGGTACAAAGATCCTTGTCCACCATTGAAGTTATTGCTTCAACCTTAATTCTATCTGCATTTAAAATGATCTCCGCTCTTGCGGCGGCTGCACTGGCTTGGGTGACGCTATCTTTAACATCTTTGGGAAACTCCGCACAACCAGCCAGAAAAACCCCTTTGGTAGGAGCATCGACTGGTTTGAGTTTGGGGTGAGACTCCATGAAGAATCCATCTGCAGTGCGTGAAAGGGTCAAAAGTTTCTGGATGGCGGACCCATCGCCGCGGGGCAAAACACCCACAGATAATACCAGCATTTCCAGCTCATGCTGTTCCACCTCACCGGTGGTGGTATTCTCCACACTGATTATCAAATTTTTGGTCTTGGGATCCTCCACCACCTCCCCGGGCAGACCTCTTATGTATCTTACTCCTGCCTCCTTGCTTCTCCTGAAGAGATCCTCGAAAGCTTTCCCGAAGGCTCGAATGTCCATGTAGAAGACTTTGATATCTATATCCGGATAGTGATCTTTCAAAAGCACCGTGTCTTTTATGGTGTTCATACAACAGATATTGGAGCAATAGCGATTACCTCTTTTTTCCGATCTTGATCCTACACATTGAATAAAACCAATGGTCTTGGGGGTTTTATGATCGGTGGGACGAATGAAATGTCCCTCGGTAGGACCGCCAGCACAGATCAACCTCTCGAACTCCATGGAAGTGATCACGTTTTCAAAGCTCCGATAACCATATTCATCTAACTCCGTTGGATCATAAACATCCATTCCCGTCGCCACGATAATAGCTCCCACCTTAAGATCGATGATCTCGTCTTGCATATCATAATCAATACATTTCTTATCACAGACCTCCAGACATTTTCCACAGGCAATAGGATTATTCCCCAGACAGGCTTCCATATCGATTAAATATGCAGATGGCACGGCTTGGGGAAGCTGGATATAAATGGCTTTACGTGAAGAGAAACCTTGCTGAAATTCATCCGGGACCACCACCGGACAAACCTTAAAACATTCTGCACACGCATTGCATTCATTCTCATCAACATACCTTGCTTTTTTTCTTACCTTTACATTGAAATTTCCCACATATCCAGAGACTTCCTCCACTTCGGAATAGGTCAAAAGTTTAATCTTGGGATGTCGACCGACATCCATCATCTTCGGTCCCAGGATTCATATGGCACAGTCCATGGTGGGATAGGTTTTATCCAGAGCTGCCATTATGCCGCCAATGGAGGGGTCCTTTTCCACCAGATATACCTGAATGCCGGAGTCTGCCAGATCCAAAGATGCCTGAATGCCCGCCACTCCACCTCCAATAACCAAGGCTGCCTTAGTAACTGGAACTGTTTTCTCTATCTGCGGCTCCAGATGCCTAGCTCTCGCCACCCCTATTTTGACCATATCCTTGGCTTTTTCCGTCGCTGCCTTTCGATCGTGAAGATGCACCCAGCTACAATGCTCTCTTAAATTCACCATTTCAAAAAGATAGGGATTCAACCCCGCATCTGACACGCAGGCTCTAAAAGTAGGTTCGTGCATCAAAGGAGTACAGGATGCCACCACCACCCGGTTCAGATTATATTCTTTTATGTATCTTTTGATCTCGTTCTGTCCTGGATCGGCGCAGGTATATTTGTTTAAAACTGCCACCGCTACATCCGGTAAGGTCTCCGCATACTTGCGCACCGCCTCACAATCCAGCGATCCAGCAATGTTTAAGCCGCATTCGCAGACGAATACCCCTATCCTTAAATCGTTTTCCTTTCCAGTCTTTTTCTTATCAGCCACCAAATTCACCTCCTAAGCTTTCATGACATATTTCGGTCCATCGAGTAAGAAAATCTGTTTCCCCTATGGTTCATATATCTTCATGCCACCTTCAAAATCCTCCCACCACTCGATTTTTTTGACGTTAATTTTCAACACGCAATAATCCTTTGACTCCGGACCTTCAGGAAAATACTGTGATGGATCATAAGGAGCTAAATTCCAAATCCGTTTTTTCTCCTCCAGGTCCTCGACTATCTCAGCTTCACCGATTATGGTGGCAGCTTTATCCCCTCGAGGATGTTGAACAAAGGCTAAGCTAACCTTGGGATTTTGCTTTATCTGTTTCACCTTTCTTGAGCTTGCAGAGGTAGCCACCCAGACGGACATATCATCTTCCACAATGGGCGAGACCGGTCGCACCCTGGGCTGTTCACCATCACAGGTCGCCAAATAGGCAAAAAGACAGGTCTCCTTCATTATGGCGACTATTTTCTCCTTATCAGATAAATTCATTTCATTTCTCCTTGCTTTTAAAGGCTATGGCTTGATAAGATTCTTATCAAGTTGTATATCGGATTTGATAAAAACCTCCCGCCATTTCGTTCATGGTAAAGACTCGGCAAACAAAGTGGTCAAATCAATAATCTGTATCTTGTCCCCCTCTGGGTAATTTTCACCATTCTGGGTGCAGGAGAAATGAATCTGGCATTTGGGGCAGGCGGTGATTAAAACTTCTGCTCCAGTATTTCTCGCTTCCTTCAATCTATTGGTTTGAATCATCTTCGAATACATGTCACAGTTTACCCAGGATGATGTTCCACAGCAGATGGCATTCTTTCTACTTTTGGGCATCTCCAAAAGCTCTGCTCCACAAAGTTTGATCACCTCTCTGGGTGCATCGAATATCCCGTTAAATCGTCCCAGCCTGCATGGGTCCTGATATGTAACTTTTCTTTCCAGGCTTTTTTTCAATTTAACTTTTTTGTCAGGAAGCATTTGTGTAATTACCTCTGATATATGAAACACCTGATAATCCTGTTTCCCGAACACCTCAGGATAGTCGTGCTTCAAGGTGGTCAAACATTCAGGACAGGAGGCAACTATTTTCTTAGCACCTGATTCCTTTATCAGCTTCAGATTATGTTCAGCCAACCTTTTGAAATTCTCCACTTCCCCCATCCACAGAAGATCGTGCCCGCAACATCTCTCATTGGACAAAACCTGCGGCTCGATTCCTAAGAAATTCAAGATCTTCAGGGTCGATTGGGCGATTCCCAATGAATTTGCCTTTAAATCGGTAAAGAAGACATCAAAATATGGAAGGCATCCTACGAAATATAGATATTCCGACTTTTCCGATGTTTTTAAATCAGGGGTTATCCATCCCAGTCTCTCCTGTTTCAAATCGGGCGCCGTCATGATCCTCATCAATGATTGTAAAGCCCCCCCGTGAGAACACAAAGCTTCCTGACCATCATCCTTTGCGTCAGATCTGATCATCCGGGTGAATCGAATGTAGTCAATATCTGATGGGCATTTCTCCTGGCATTGCATACAGGTTAAGCAGGTCCAGATGGTTCTATCAGAAAGCAAATTTTCATTCGATCCACCTATCGCTTTGGTCAAAAGTCTACGGGGAGAAAACCGGTGATTTACCCTGGAGATAGGGCAAATGGCGGTGCATTTTCCGCAATCCAGGCAAAGATATGCTTTTGTCTTTTTGTGAATTTCTTCTTTCATAGCCGTGAAAAATTTAGCAACCGAAGCGTAAAGCTTTCAGGCATTTTGCTAATTACACTCCAGATTTGCTTTTTATTTTGAGTTCATTTCGGTTTGCCGATCTTTTTTGTCCCTAATTTTATTCGAATTCCTTAACGGACTTGGTCCAAGCTTCTTCACATCTTCCACAAACTCCTTTATCACCTGGGCAAATCTTTGACCTTCGGCAGCAGAGAACCACTCCAGCCTCAAACGCTCCTTCTCCAAGCCCAGAAGCTCAAAAAGTTTCTTTGTGATCTCGAACTGCTCCGCAGCCCGGTGATTGCCAAAGGTGTAATGGCAATCGCCTAAGTGTCACCCGGACCACATCACGCCGTCTGCGCCCTTTTCAAATGCTCGGAACACGTGCCCTGGATTGATCCTCCCGGAACACATCACCCGGATCAATCTCACGTTGGGTGGATATTGCATCCGGCTCACCCCGGCAGTATCCGCTCCAGCATAAGAGCACCAGTTACAGGCAAAGACGACGATACGAGGGTCGAAATTATCAGATTGTTTCTTCATATCATGGTTTTTTAGAGTTTTGGGAATTCCTATTTCTGAAGCAACCTTGCATCGACATTTCCTAATGCCGACGCATCAAAATGCTACTTATCCCACACCAAAAGCGAATCTATCATCACATCGATCTGCTGGTCGGTGAAGTGGCGGGCGGTAATGGCGCCTGTGGGGCAATAAGCCGCGCAGGTGCCACAACCTTTGCACAAGGCTTCATTTATCTCACAGACCAAAACGCCATCACTCCTATCCACCAGTTGAGGTGCATTGAACTGGCAGATCCTCACGCAGATTCCACAAGCTCTGCATAAATCTTTGTTTGCCACCTGACAGACCACCGGCTCAAGCTCAATATGGTCTCTGGAGGTAAGGATAGAAGCCTTGCCCGCCGCTCCCTGAGCGGAAAATAAGCTGTCGGATATTCCCTTGGGAGAATGAGCACAGCCACATATAAATATTCCTGCTGTATTTGTCTCCACCGGACCCAGCTTGGAATGTCTCTCTAAGAAGAACCCATCCAACCCTCTGGGTATTTTGAAAAGATCCTGAAGCTGAGCAAAGTCTCTCTCCCTGGGCACCATGCCCACAGAAAGCACCACCACATCTGTTGGCAGTTCCATCTCTGTATTGGAGTTGGGTTGGACTAACTTGACCTTGGTTGCTTTTTTATCTCCCAAAACCTCTGGCGGATGATTCTCATCATACCTTAAAAACAGCACCCCTTTCCCTCTGGCTTCTCTGTATGCTTCCTCAGCACCTTTATCGAAGGTTCTAATATCTCGATAATATATCACACAATTTATCCCTCTCTCCTGAAGCTGGATTGCCTGTTTGATGGCCACCTGACAACAATATCGGGAACAATATTCATTTCCACCTTTTTCCCTTGAACCCACACACTGAATGAATGCCACACTTCCTGGCTTCCCGTCGCCAATGGTCAATTCTCTTTTCTGCTTTGCTAAGAGCTTCTCCAGTTCCATGTTGGTGAAAACGTTGGGAAATTTTCCATAGCCAAATTTTCCTTTGGGATCATAAAGATCAGAACCTACCGCCAGGATGATTGCTCCGAATTTGACCTTTTCAGTTTTGGTTTTTTTGCCTTTTGCCGGGATTTGCGTTTCTAACGTAACTTCAAAGTTTCCAACGAAACCACTCATTTCTTTGATCGTGGTGGAGATAAGAACCTTGACAGCCCTCTTTTTCAATTCCTCTATCTTTCTCTGGATCAGTTCCCTGCCAGTTAGATCACAGCCCAGGAGCCTGCCCAGTTCCTTAACTCGCCCTCCCAGTTCTTTTTCTTTCTCGATTAAGGTAACCTTATCACCCTTGATAGCCAGATCCAAAGCAGCCTGAATGCCGGCTATCCCTCCACCTATCACCAGAATCTCGGGGTTCATGGAGACTTCTCTTCTTTCCAGAGGCTCAAGATGATATGCTCTGGCAACTGCCATACGAAGCAGGTCCTTGGCTTTCCGGGTTGCCGCTTCAGGCTCGTGACTGTGCACCCAGGAGCATTGATCCCTAACGTTTGCCATCTCAAAAAGATAAGGATTCAGCCCGGCTCTTCGACAGGTTTCCTGAAAGATGGGCTCATGGGTTCGGGGGGTGCACGCTGCGACTACCACCCTATTTAGATTATGCTCTTTGATGTGTTCTGCCATCAGTCTCTGAGTCCCATCGGAGCACATGAAAAGATCCCTGACAACATGCACCACACCCGGAAGTGATCTGGCATATTCCTCGACCTCCTCCACATTTACCACTCCACCGATATTGGTTCCACAATGACAGACGAATACCCCGATTCTGGGCTTTCCATCCACACGGATGGGTTCAACCTTGATAGGCTCCTTTTTGATCTGCTGACCCTTCAAATGTTCTGAGACCTTTAAAGCTGAGGCTGAACCCAGAGCCACCGAGTCGGTAATGTCTTTTAACCCGGCCGCACTTCCACACAGATAGATGCCTTCACGAGTTGATTCCAGAAATGAGGCTGGATCCTTCTGTTTAAAGAAGCCTGAGCTGTCCAGCTCGATTCCTAATATTTTAGCTAATCTTGCGGTGCCTTCGGCAGGAACTCCGGCGGAGGAAAGTATCACAAGATCCGTTCTGATCTTTTCCACCTTTTTGGTTTCCGTATTCTCAATGAAGATCAAAAGGTCTTTGGTCTTTCGATCCTCCTCGATTTTGGCTGGCTTTCCCTTATAGAAGATCACATCCGGGTCCTGCTTAGCCCGGAGATACAGCTCCTCATATCCTTTGCCAAAGGCTCTTATATCGTTGTAAAAGATGTAAATCTTTTCGATGTCCGGCACATGGGTTTTTGCCAGAAGTGAGTTTTTTATAGTATTCATACAGCAGAAATATGAGCAGTAGGGATAACCCCGATCGCCCACTGATCTTGAGCCCACACATTGAACGAAGGCTAAATTCTTGGGAATTTTCATATCCGAGGGACGAACCAGATGACCACCTGAGGGTCCAGAAGCGTTCAAAATTCTTTCAAACTCCAATCCGGTCATAACGTTCTCATAGCGGGCGTATCCATAATTGGTAAGTCCCCGGGGATCGTATTCTTCAAATCCGGTGGCAACCACTATGGCGCCGACGTTGACGGTCTCCTCCCTGGGCGGCATATCAAAATCGATACAATTCAGCTTACAGGCTCGGGAGCAGTTCTCGCATACCAGGATGGTCTTGTTTAAGCAAACTTCTCGATCTATCACATAGGTTCGAGGTGATGCCTGGGGAAAGGGTGTGTAGATGGCTTTTCTGGCTCCCATCCCCAAATCGAAATAGTTGGGAGCTATCACCGGACAAACCTTGGCACAGTCACCACATCCCACACAGGTATCCTCATTCACAAAGCGAGGATTTCTTCTGACGGTCACATTGAAATTCCCCTTTTCCCCTTCGACCTTTACCACCTCTGAATAGGTCCATAATTTCACGTTAGGATGTCGACCGACATCCAGCATGCGCGGACCCAATATTCAGATGGCGCAATCCATCGTGGGGAAGGTTTTGTCTATCTGAGCCATCCTTCCACCCAAGGTGGATGAACGTTCCACCAGATAGACCTGAAAATCTGCATCGGCTAAATCCAGCGCCGCCTGAATTCCAGCCACCCCACCCCCGATGACCAAAGCTCCTTTCTTCCTTTTCTCCTTCACCGTTCCTCCAGATCCTTTCATTTCCGATCACCTGATAAACGCACCTTATGTGGAGGCGAGAAGGTGCGCAAACCAAAACTTGCCTTACTTAATAACTGATCTTCAATACCAATTTTGAAAGCCAAACTATTTAATCTCTCACCTCAGCTCTTAACTAACTTATCGACCCGC
>JAOZNS010000220.1 GCA_029933635.1 Candidatus Zixiibacteriota bacterium
GGGAACTGTAACTGATATTATCCCCATCAGGATCAGTGGCACTTAGGGTGAAGGTGAGGTTCTGCCCCTCGGTGACACTGGTATCCGCTTGATCAGTAAGCACAGGAGGATGGTTCCCTGACTCATTTACCGTGATCTGTGTCTGCTGCGTATCCGCCAGGGCCGGACTGCCATCATCGGTGGCTATGAAGGTCACCGTATATACCCCTGCCTGCGTATAGTCCGGCGTCCAGTCAAATACCCCTGTGGTGGCATTCAAAGTAGCCCCTGTAGGCAGATCAGGGGAACTGTAACTGATATTATCCCCATCAGGATCAGTGGCACTTAGGGTGAAGGTGAGGTTCTGCCCCTCATCTACCGTGGTGTCCGGCTGATCGGTCAATACCGGCGCCCTATTCACATCCTGCACCGTAATCTGTGTCTGCTGCGTATCCGCCAGGGCCGGACTGCCATCATCGGTGGCTATGAAGGTCACCGTATATACCCCTGCCTGCGTATAGTCCGGCGTCCAGTCAAATACCCCTGTGGTGCTATTCAAAGTAGCCCCCGTGGGCAGATCAGGGGAACTGTAGCTGATCCCATCCCCATCAGGATCGGTGGCACTTAAGGTGAAGGTTAAGTTCTGCCCCTCATCTACCGTGGTGTCCGGCTGATCGGTCAATACCGGCGCCCTATTCACATCCTGCACCGTAATCTGGGTCTGCTGCGTGTCCGCCAGGGCAGGACTCCCATCATCGGTGGCTATGAAGGTCACCGTATATACCCCTGCCTGCGTATAGTCCGGCGTCCAGTCAAATACCCCTGTGGTGCTATTCAAAGTAGCCCCTGTGGGCAGATCAGGGGAACTGTAGCTGATCCCATCCCCATCAGGATCAGTGGCACTTAGGGTGAAGGTTAAGTTCTGCCCCTCGGTGACACTGGTATCCGCTTGATCAGTAAGCACAGGAGGATGGTTCCCTGACTCCTGCACCGTAATCTGGGTCTGCTGCGTGTCCGCCAGGGCAGGACTCCCATCATCGGTGGCTATGAAGGTCACCGTATATACCCCTGCCTGCGTATAGTCCGGCGTCCAGTCAAATACCCCTGTGGTGCTATTCAAAGTAGCCCCCGTGGGCAGATCAGGGGAACTGTAGCTGATCCCATCCCCATCAGGATCGGTGGCACTTAAGGTGAAGGTTAAGTTCTGCCCCTCATCTACCGTGGTGTCCGGCTGATCGGTCAATACCGGCGCCCTATTTATGTTCGCCACCTCAATAATGGTTATCCCTGTATCGGCTAAGGATGTGGTGTCGGTAGCAATAAACCTCACCTGATATTCCCCAGCCTGATCATAGGTTGGAGTCCACTCAAATCCCCCTGCCCCATTGCTACTGTCCGTAAAGGCCGCCCCAGTAGGCATATTCTCAGCGGTCAGAATAATCGAGTCTCCATCTGCATCGGTGGCCGTAACTCGAAAGTCCAGATACTGCTCCTCATCTACAAACTCCGTATCAGGGACAGTAATCACTGGAGCGTTCTGCCCATAGGCAGCCCCTAAGAAGAAGAAAAGAAAAACGGCTATTAAGGGAAAGACTCTTTTTAACTTCATAATCACCCCTCCAGAGCAAAATTTTTAATTTTATATAGTCTCAAACATGAATTCCACAAACATATTATCCAATGGCGAAGCCCTACATTCTCTCGCTTTTGCTTTGCTATTTTATCATCAACATCTTCTTCGTCTCTTTAAAACCAGCCGATGTAAGGCTATAGAAGTAAAGTCCACTACCCAATTGCTTCCCATCGTTTCCTCTCCCATCCCAGCTCACCTGGTGAAGTCCAGCGGAAACCTTTCCCTGGACCAATGTAGCTACCTCTTGACCAAGGGTGTTATAAACCCTTAAGCTGACCGCTAATTGTTGAGCTGTGCTCGGAACGGCACCGCTGAGCGCGGGCACCTGGTAGCGGATCAGGGTAGTAGAATTGAATGGATTGGGATAGTTCTGTTCTAAGGCAAAGTCTCGGGGAAGGTAAGAGGCAAAACCACCGTTTTCAATCCCTGTATTTCTATGCAAAACCTCCACCGGGAAGCACCCGGCCATAGTATCGGCCATTATAGCCTGGGAGATCTCCATATCAACGGAATCACTGTTAATTACGGTTTCTACCGGTAGCCTAAGTAGGTTCCCCTCACCTATGGAGATAGCTCCGCCAGTAGGGTCAAAGAGAAGTAGGGTAAGAACCCCATCCTTATCGCTTGAGGCAAGGGTAAACCCCTGGGTTCTCTCCGTAAGCTGGGGTGTGGAAATAACCATCTGCTCTGGATCATAGTCTATCTTGAGCTGCACACCAGCTACCGGTATATCCAACTTACTCCACACGTAGGCATAACCGTTCTCCAAATCCTTCAAATCTAACTGGACCTGGGCAAGGTACTCCCCTGAGAGACCTTTAGCTGGGGCCCCCTTGCTCACTCCTCGTCCAAGAATCATATTTATTATCCCCACCACATCACCTACATTGACATCATCATCAGAGTTCACATCAGCCACCATTAGCTGACGGGTACCAAACCCTATCTGGTCTAAAAGGTAGGCAACCAAAGCGACAACATCTCCCACATCAACCTTGCAATTTAAGGTAACATCACCCAGTCTATCAATTATGAAGAATCCATCCTCTATCTCTAAATCCTTAGTCGTCCCATAGATGTCCTCTACCTCGATGGCGTTAGTTAAGGTAACCCAGGTAGTCCCTGGCTCGGCAGCCTGATCCACAGTAAAATAGATGTTCAACACGGGGTCTGTCCCGGAGCTTATCACACTCAACCCATAGCTCATTGCCATTATCCTCACAACACCCAAACTATCTCCGATATTATCATAAACAGTGAAGCCAGCCAACCTCTCCGTGGGCACAATGGAATCCACCCGGAGCGAATTAGGGTCGTAGTTAAGGTCAAACTGCAGACCATAGACACTGTCTTCGTTACTAAATGAGATGGGAGTGAAACCGTAGTTACCACCGGGCAGGGCCCCACCAGTACTCTCCACCTTGAGAATATCAATAGGGCGGTCGATGACGATTATCTGCAGGTTTCTACTGGTAGTCATATCTTGCTCATCCCTGGCGAAAAAGGTAACCATTATCTCCGCTGGGCCCTGGGTGAAATCTGGGCTGAAGGTAAAATCTCCGGTGCCGTCGTGATTATCCACGAAGCTCGCATTGGGAGGAAGTGTGCCAGTAGAGAGGGTGACAGATCCCCCTTCCGGGTCATAGGCGGCCACGCTGAAGCTTAACACCTCCCCTTCAGTCACCGATTGAGGTGATGAGGGAAACTGGGAGAAAACAGGTGGTTGATTGGTCAATTCCTCCACATAGATAGTTGCGACCTGCTGATCCTGCCCTCCTAATGGATCACTGGCTGTGAAGACCACAGTAAAATGTTGGCCGATCTGAGAGCTGGTGGGGGTAAAGTTAAATTGACCAGTAACTGAGCTATCACCCTGCACAGTGGGGAAACTCGCTCCCGGAGGTAATCCACTTGCTGACAGGGTTACCCCATCCCCATCGGGATCAGAGGCGGTTACGGAAAAATTCAGGGTATGTTCTGCATAGGCCACTAAAGAATCCCCGTTTGGTATGGGATCAATAATTGGATTCTCATTGTGGGCTATGGTCACCGTTCCGTTTACACAAATGGGGTATATCTCAGAAAATGTTGTATCCACTAAAGTGTTCTCCTGTAACTCAGTTCCCTCAAAGCTTATCGTTACCTGAGTCCCCAGTTGTGCGCTGGAGTCAACCCTAAAGACCAAGTAAGCCGCTTCCCCAGACCCAGGCTCCAGGGGAGGGCGAGAACCTCCTCCATACAAATCACTGGCGATGGCGATATGGTATATCCACCCTTTTCCCCAATCTGGTTCCCAGGTTAGGAAATAGCCAGTCCGATAGGAGGTATCTACCCAAATAGGAGTAAGAATCGTGGAATCAAAAACTACCCGAAAGGTGAATCCCTCTACAAAGATTGTATTGTGCATCCAGATGGGGACGATCGCTGTATCCCCTGGCGCTCCCCAGGAGTCAACCACCCGCAGGGTATCAGCTCCTTGAGCTCGAGAAAAGGTAAGTAATGCAAGAAACAGAAAGGCAGCCAAGGGCAGCCATACAAATTTGCTTTTTCGCCACATATTCAACCTCCTAAGAGTCATTATCAATTATTTGCCTTCTTCTACCCAGCCCAGTTCGGGACGGGTAGTCGGGGTAAAAGGGCTTCTTTAGCCTTAACGTCTTCCACTCTGTAAGAATAGACCTGAAGTCTGCTCTCGGACAGGTCTAAAGACCTGTCCCTGGTATAATTAGGTTGTTTTTAAAAATTGTGTTTGCTTTTAGG
>JAOZNS010000041.1:0-7479 GCA_029933635.1 Candidatus Zixiibacteriota bacterium
CAAGCTGAGTGCTGGCAGCTTCAGCGCAACCCAGAAGATGGTTATGATGAAGTAAAGCTTCGTCATAAGCTTCTTTGCGGAGGAGGGGATTTCAAAATCCCCTTCTCCGTCTTGTTAAACAGAACCATTCACAATAGTTTTTTAGAGGAAGGAGGAAAAGAAAGAAAGATTGCTAACGTAACAGATTTTTTTGGGTTAGGACAGGTTGCGTTTAGCAATGAAGAAGGAAGATAAAGTTTATATAAATCCGTTGGCTTCAAGCCAGGGAGAAAAATCGATGTTTTTCAAAAGCCGGTTTACCAAAAGAAGGTAGATACGGCTATTTTTTTGTTTTTAACCTCACCCCCTCGTTCCCCCTCTCCACATATGTGGAGAGGGGGAGAGGAGGTAGAATTGAGGCTGGTTTTGCCTTGGTCACTTCTTGAATAAAGAGACGGCTATTTTTTGCCTGCAGTTCAGTCAGAGGAGGTTCATCTATGTTAAGTCGGGGTTTTTTGGCCACTGGTGTTCCCAAAAGTTCAGGCATGATCCATCAGTTGCAGGAGCACTCATACCGACTTGTGCTGGCATGCGGAGGATGCATGGGCACAGATTTGTCTCGCTCCTCGGAGGCAAGTTCGGCCAGCGATAGAAAAGGCAGAGCTTCACCTTTCCAGCAGAGGGTAGGATTAGATGGAGAGGGAACAGTATAACCTCTCACCCCTCAGTTGAGTTTTTCCCTCTCCACAAAGAGGCTGTGCCATAATCTCTTAGGGTGAGCAAAATATTGGTAGTTGCCCAATTTATCGGGCACTTTGTCCCGTGCCTGATGAATCAGGCAACTACGTTACAATGCCATCTTTGTTGTGCCTGATAAATCAGGCAACTACATTACAACGCAGCCTCAGAGTGAATAGGGACTGAAGGAGGAGAGCTTAAAAGTAGGATTAATTCGCTTAGCTCAGGGCTGATGTGAATTTGGTTTTGATCACTTTTTGAGCAAAAACCCACATCAGGCACAGTTTTTGCCATTTTTGAGTTTGAAAAAATGGATTATTGATTATATTATAAAAAGTTAAGGGACCGAGAATGCGGAAGGGACTGTTTTCAAAATATACGATTCTTATCTTATCTCTGGGATGGGCGCTGGCTTTTGGTCAAGATGGTTGGTGTCAGAATCATCCTCCGATCTTTGAGCCGATTGCCACCTGTTTTGCCACCGAGCCGGACACACAGGATTTTGAGCTTCATGGAGGAGCCTTTCTGGATGGCACGTTTACCACCTGTTATGTGTTCGAGCAAGAGACCTTAGAGGTGCAGGCTTTCGCCAGCGATCCGGATGGTGATTCTATCAGCATCTCGGTTTTAAATGCGCCCGCCACAGCCTCATTTGAGGATCTGGGTAACGGAGAAGCCCGCCTCTTCTGGGTGCCGGAATACGTGGGACCCCTCTCGTCTGCCCAGAGCCCCTTTGAACTATTCTTCGTAGCTACGGATGGGTCCTTAAGCTCTCAGTTGAGAGTGCTGATAAATGTAATCAACGTGAATAGAGCTCCGGAATTGACCTTGCCAGAATCCCTGGAGGTGGCGGCGAGTAGCCAGCTGGTTTTTCAAGTAAGAGCGGAAGATCCGGATTTAGAAGATGTGACCATAAAAGTGGTGGATCCTCCACCGCAAGCGATATTTGATGAAACTTCCGGAATGTTTGAATGGACTCCCCAACCCGGGGATACCGGGCTCTGGATCATCATATTCCAGGCTACTGATCAATCTGGAGGAAATTGTCTGGGAGAGACTAAAATAAGGGTGCTGCCACCTAAAATCTTCAGTTTAAGCTTAGGGGTGGGGGAGTGTCTTCTGGGCGGGATTGTGGATGTGCCCATCAATCTGGTGAACTCTTATCCTATCGGTGGAATGGAGCTTCTGATTCAGTATGATTCCTCGGTTTTCACCTTTTTGGGGCTATCCAACCAAGGTTGTCGAACCGAAAATTGGGAATACTTCACCTTTCGGGAAAAGACCTGGGGACTTTATCAGTTGATCAAAATAGTAGCACTGGCCGATCTTCTGGATCAGGTTAGCACCATGCCACTTCTACCGGATTCAGGAACTATCGCCTATCTGAGCTTCAGGGTGACCACCGATCCATATCTCAATGGGCTGATGATACCGCTTGAATTTTTCTCATTTGATTTCACCGATAACACGCTTTCCACCCATCGAGGTCAATTCATCTCTCAGGAGGACATCGATCTTATCAATGGTGGAGTGTTGCTCAATGCGGGCAACACTCTAATCGGAGATATAAACCTCAATGGTTTGCCCTTTGAGGTTGGGGATGCGGTTTTGCTGGCGCGTTATCTGTCGGGGTTAACCACACTTACCCAACAGCAGATGATCAACTCGGATGTGAATCAGGATGGACATATGGCTACACTTTCTGATCTGGTGTTTTTGATCAGACATATTGTGGAGGGAGAGGGAATGCCCGAGGGGAACGGAATCATACCGGAGGAGGTAGTGGTTAAGATCGCAGAAGAAAGGATTCAAAATCGGGTGTGGCTTGAATCGGAGAGACCGATAGGTGGGGCATTGGTGGTGTTCGAAGGGGAGAAGGTAAGAGTTGAGAAGGTCCGACTTTCGCCCCAGGCAGAAGATCTCAAGTTATATACCTCTCAACTGGGTGACCAGTTCAAAATGTTGCTAATCAGTCAAAAGGCAAAACCGCTTCCCGCAGGAGAGGATTATCTTTTCAGCTTTGAAGGGGAAGGCTTTGATACCATTCGGATTCTTGTGGCTGATCAGGAAGGCAAGCTTCTGTCGGTTAAACAGGAATATGAACGCGGTTCTTTGCCCAAAAAATACGCATTGTTTCAGAATTATCCTAATCCGTTCAACCCCTCAACCCATATAAGATTCTTTGTGGGTGGGGAGGGTCCGGCAGAAGTGACTTTAAAAATATATAACGTTGCCGGCCAATTGGTTAAGACTCTGGTGGATGAGAAAAAATCTCCCGGGGAACATGAGGAGGTCTGGAACGGAAAAAACGAAGATGGTGAAGATGTGGCCAGTGGAGTATATTTTTATAAATTGAAGGTTTCAGATTACGTTGAGACAAAGAGGATGGTGCTTTTGAAGTAAAAAAAACGAGTTGATGAATCGAGTATCTTATCTACAAAGCCATGGGATTTTTATACAACCTGTTTTATTACTGGATAAAAATCAGTTTTTCGTTGTTGAAGTGAAAAGGATTTCATATTGAAGACATAAGAAAGGTTTTAGTGAACCAGAATGCACTTGGTGTGAAGCGATTTGCAAAAAAGTGATTTAACTTTGAAAGGAGAAGAGCCATTTTGATTTCCTCATCGGCAAAAGTGGGCAAAAAAAGTGCGAAAATCGGGTGGGATGTGAGGCTGGAGATATGGTCTGATGTGATTTGTGAACAGATCTAAGCTCGGCACAGGCTTTGCTTTTTCAAATAGAAAGAAAAAAAGCTGTCTGCAAAAGACCCATTAAGAATGAAAACTTTCGTAGTGGAGGATTGATATGAAAAGCAAATTAGCTGGAAAAATCCCCAAGATCATCTTTCTGTGCATATCTGGATTTTTGTTTTTCCTCGGGTTTAATTCCTTTATGGATTGGAACTTTGAGGATAGGACCTCTTGGTTTACGATCAGCCAGCAAGAAACTTTTGCTTCAGAAAATGAATTTCAAGAAGCCTATGTAGACTCTTTTCTTTATGATGACACCTTGATCGTGGTGGATACCTCGGCGGCACCAGGTGATAGTTTTTGGGTAACTGTTAGTTTGACCAACACCATTCCGGTAGCTGGGTTTAAGTTTTTGCTATATTATGATACTTCATTAATCTATCCCGAATATTCTATAATTAATCCATGTTATCCTGATAGCTTTTGCACGCTATTTAGTATTGAGGGATATAAAACTGCCCGCACAGAATCACTGCCTTGGTATTTTTGGACAGGACGAGCAGACGAAAACATCTTGGATACCCTGAGGTTTACTGCAAGCACAGACATGTTTCAATCCCCATATCCTTGTCTTTCTGCAGGAGGCTCGGGTCCTGTGGTGCGATTTAAGTTCTGGGTTAGCCCTAATGCCCAACCAGGACAGACGACCGATATCAAATTTAAATATTGGGATTTTCTTGAAAACAACTACGCCAATACACTTACTGACACCATTGGTCTTCATAATTTCATTCCCAGAACTAAGGATGGCACCTTCACGGTGGCAGATACGGGAGGGGGTCCTACTAATCACTGCCCGGAGTTTGCTGCTATGCCCTCCTCTTATCAGGTGAATGAGGGGACCACCTTGGAGTTCTGGGTGACTGCCACAGACGAAGATGGAGATACCATCTATCTTTCTATGGACCCAATGGACCCCGGTGAGTTGAATTATCATTTTGCTGATACGGTGGGTGTAGGATCAATCACCCAAAAATTTGACTATACTCCGGGCTTCGATGAGGCTCCTGCCACCAGATATGCCAGATTCATCGCCAGAGACGAGCATGGCTGTCAGAGCACCATCACGGTGACGATAGAGGTTATTGAGACAGCCCAGGATCTTTTGATAGCCTCCAGCGAACAGGGTGGGGTTCCGGGAAGCAAGGATAGATTAACCGCCTTTATGATCACCAATTCGGTGGATATATATGGACTTCAATTCACCTTCCGCTGGGACGCCACCAAACTGGCGGTGGACTCCATCGTGCGCACAGATGCCATTGAGGGATTCTCCATGTATAGCAACCTGGGGGACAGTGCGGGCAAAGCTACAGTTTTGATATTTGGACTGGCAGGAGAGACCATCCCGGCTGGGATGGATACGGTGGTCTATCCCGCATTCCGGGTGTTTCCTGATGCAGAACCTGGAGAGGTGGATATATTAATAGAAAATGCCAGAGAGGCGATAAATCCGGGTTATCCTTCCCAGCCTCTGGGAATGGTGAATGGGAAGTTTGTGATCGACATGTTTGGCGATGCAAACTTAGACCAGATGGTGGATGTGGGGGATGTTGTTTCTCTGGTGGCATATATTCTGGAGAACATAACCTTTACCACCAGACAGGAGCAAGCCGCTGACGTGAATCGGGATTCGGTGATCAACGTGGGGGATCTGGTGGCAATGATAGATATCATTTTAGGCAGATGGATGGGACCAGCCCCACCTTCGTATCCCGGACCTATGGCGAAGGTTAGCCTCGATTATGGGGACTTAGAGCCGGGAAGTTATGGAGAAATCAAGCTGATGGCTGACCTGGAGGTGCCGGTGGCGGGAGCTCAATTCCAGGTCACCTATGATCCGGAGAAGGTCGCCTTCGAGGCGCCCCGACTTTCGGAAAGATCCGGACATTTCATCTTAGAATACCGGGATGATAAAAATGGGAAATTGAGCTTGGTGCTTTACAATATGTCCAATGATCCTATCCCTGCTGGGGAAGGAAACATCCTTTCTCTCCCGGTGATGCTCAGCTCGAACATAGGGGATGTCCATGAAATTAAGTTGAAGGAGGTAGTGTTAGCTGACCAAAAGGCGGCTTTAATACCGGTAGGAGATCAGTCACCATCGGTGCCGATCGCCTTTCAGCTTTCACAGAATTATCCCAATCCTTTCAATCCTTCAACCACCATTAAGTTCACGCTTCCATCGCTTGAATCTGACAGTCCAACCTTAAACACCACCTTAAAGATTTATAATGTGTTGGGACAGGTGGTGAGAACCTTGGTGGATGAACCTTTGCCCCCGGGTGCACATCATGTAATCTGGGATGGAAAGGACGATTTGGGAAATTCAGTAGCATCTGGAATATATTTCTACAAATTGCGTGCAGGTGATTTCCAGGATACTAAGAAGATGGTTCTGATGAAATAAAAAAGAACATAACTCTCAGTTAGCCTCATCTCCTAATGGAAGGGCAATTTGTGTCGATTCAGTAACTTAGAGTGTTTGTTCATAGGTTCTTCGAGCCAAAATTAAATTATTAGAATGGGATGAAAAAGATGAAGAGAGGAATCTTTGTTTTAATCATTATCTTAACTGGTCTTCTGGTAACTGCAATTTCTCCAGCTTGGGGGGCGTGGCAGTATGTGGAAAGTGAGGATGAGTCCACAACCAGCAATACCTCATACCAGAGCAAAACAGAATTGATCTCCAATGCCAGCGGTTATCACCTGATAATTGCTTCATGGGAAATAGGCAACACCAGCGTTTCCTATCCGGCACAAGCTGAGGTCACCTTGAATGGTTCAGTTGTCGGTGAATTCAGTGAGGAAATGTGGGGAACTTCTTTCTACTTTAGAACCTATGCCACCCATTTTATAGCCAACCTAACTATAGGTGATAGCATAAAAATCGAATATCGGTCCTCTGATCCTTCGGCTACTACGAGGATAAGAAGAGCAAGGATAGTGGCTATCCCAGTTGAATCTGGAAAGTATGATTATGCTGAGGGTTTGGATGTATTTAACCTTTCCACCACTTGGTCGGATGTGGTAAGTTTAACTGTCCAGCCAACCACGCCAGGCGATTATTTGGTAATTGGGTCTTTGGAATTGCATCCTCACAGCACTACCACCAATGGCGAGGCTCGAATGAGCTTAGATGGTGTAACCTGGGATTCGACCTCGGCTGAGGGAGAGGCTTATGAGGATAGAATAGCTTTTTTCTCAGCCAGAATTGTTAGCCTGGATGCCACCCAACACACCATAAAGATACAGGGACGTTCGGATGGAGGAAGCACCACAGATATGTATCATCCACGCATTTCTGTGGTGAGATTAACCGACGTCTTTGGTGATTTCAATCAAGTTGAGAATTTGGCAGAGGATAGCACAACCAATGGAAATGACAGCTGGGTTAATCGGCTGAATCTCTCTTATACTCCACCTACCGTGGGGAATTATCTGGTGATTGGCAGCTCGCTTTTAAAGACCATCGCCTCAGATCTTGTAATTCCTGAGCATCGGTGGACATTGGATGGTGGCGAGCAAAACAAATTCATCACCAGAGTGGCAGATGATACTGATTACCTGCCCCACATGGGTTTAAGAAAGTTCTTCTGGGATACTTCACCTAAGACCATTCAATTGGATTACACAAAGAATAGCAGTGGCACAGAAGCAGTGTATATAAAATTTGCACGAGTTTTAACTATTGGAGACAGAACAACAAACTCTGCTCCGGTGTTAGATTCTATAGGGTCAAAAGTTGTGGATGAGGGGGATAGTTTGAAGTTCAGGGTTTCGGGTTCAGACCCGGATGGTGATTCTGTGATATTAAGTGCAACAGACCTTCCAGCCAATGCCAGTTTTGTTGATTCGGGCAATGGAGCGGGATCGTTTGTCTTTTCACCGGATTATACTCAGGCAGGGGTATACAATGTTACCTTTATTGCCTCTGATGGTAGTTTGGCTGACTCTGAGGTGGTAGAGATAACGGTGAACGATGTTGATGTAGCTCCTGTTTTGGATT
>JAOZNS010000041.1:7579-8925 GCA_029933635.1 Candidatus Zixiibacteriota bacterium
TGGTAGTTTGGCTGACTCTGAGGTGGTAGAGATAACGGTGAACGATGTTAATCGTGCCCCAGTCCTTGATTCAATCGGTCCCAGGAGTGTAATCGAGGGTGGACATCTGGCATTCTTAGTTACTGCTTCCGATCCTGATGGTGACTCGTTGGTCTTATCTGCAGAAAATCTTCCCACCAATGCCAACTTTACCGATTCAGGCAATGGAAGGGGAGTATTTGAATTTGATCCAGATTATACTCAGTCCGGGCTTCATTATGTGACATTTAAAGCCAGTGATTTAGATCTGGTGGATTCTGAAGTGGTAGAGATAACAGTGATTGATGCGGGCAATCAAGCTCCTGTATTGGATTCAATTGGCTCCAAGACCATTGCGGAGGCTGAGACCTTGAGATTCAGAGTTCACGCTACTGACCCAGATGGGACTATTCCTGCTTTGTTCGTAAGGAACAATCCAGCAAATTCCACTTTTATTGACTCTGGAAATGGAGCGGGCACCTTCACTTTTGCTCCCAACTATGATCAAGCGGGTGTTTATGTGGTTACCTTCGCGGCCACCGATGGCTCCTTGCTGGATAGCGAGTTGGTTGAGATAACGGTAACCGAAACTGACAGACCTCCTGTCTTAGATTCTATTGGGTCAAAAACGGTAGATGAAGGAGACACTTTGATCTTTAGGGTGCATGCTACCGATCCAGACAATGATTCTCTCATTCTTTCCGCCGAAGGGCTGCCTCCCAATGCTCTCTTCACCGACTCAGGCAATGGGGCGGGTGTATTTGAGTTTACCCCTGATTATACCCAGGCAGGAATATATAATGTCACCTACATAGTGTATGATGGAACTTTGTCCGATTCAGAGGTGGTTCAGATAACCGTCAATGAAGCGGGGAACCACGCTCCTGTGTTGGATTCCATTGGATCAAAACTTGTAGACGAGGGGCAAATCCTTCAGTTCAGAGTTAGCGCAACAGATTTAGATGGAGATTCCATCATCCTATCAGCTGAAAGTATGCCTTTAAATGCCTCTTTCGTTGACTCTGGGAATGGGGCCGGATCATTTATCTTTAATCCGGACTTCACTCAGGCAGGAGTATACAATGTTACCTTTATAGCCACGGATGGTAGCTTGGCAGATTCAGAGGTGGTCTCCATAACGGTAAATGAGGTCAATCGTGCCCCCGTCTTGGACTCGATAGGAGCAAAAATGGTTGAGGAAGGACAAACCTTGGAGTTCAGAGTGTCCGCCTCAGATCCTGATGGGGATTCTATAATACTTTCAGCTCAGGATGTTCCTTTGAATGCCAGCTTTGTGGATTCTGGCAATGGATCGGGCTCGTTTGTCT
>JAOZNS010000041.1:9025-15857 GCA_029933635.1 Candidatus Zixiibacteriota bacterium
TGGAGATCACCGTTGTTGAGTATGGCAATCATGCACCGGTTTTAGATTCGATAGGACCCAAGAGTGTTGTTGAGGGTGAGGTTTTAGAGTTCAGGTTACATGCCACTGATGAGGATTTGGATTCGATCATTTTGGATACTTTGAACGTTCCTTTGAATGCCAGCTTTGTGGATTCTGGCAATGGATCGGGCTCGTTTGTCTTCACTCCTGATTTCACTCAGGCTGGGATATATTATGTGACCTTCATTGCCTCGGATGGTTCTTCTTCTGACAGTGAGGTTGTGGAGATCACCGTTGTTGAGTATGGCAATCATGCACCGGTTTTAGATTCGATAGGGTCCCAAACCGTGGTTGAGCAAGATACACTGGAGCTCTGGGTCCATGCTACGGATATAGATTTAGATTCTATTGTTCTAAGTGCTTCGGGAATTCCGCTTAATGCCAGTTTTGTTGATTCAGGTAATGGCGCTGGATCGTTTAGCTTTATCCCTGAAGTGGGGCAGGCTGGGACGTATTACGTGGTCTTCATTGCTTCGGATACGGCTCTCTCTGACAGTGAGGTGGTGGAGATAACGGTGACAGAGTGGTCTAATCGTCCACCGGTGCTGGATTCCATCGGGTCCAAGACCGTCTCTGAGGGGGATACTTTGTTGTTTGGAGTTTCTGCCTCTGATCCGGATGGGACCATTCCTCTTCTCTCTGTCAGCAATCTTCCAGAGCATGCCAGCTTTGTGGATAGCGGAAATGGTCATGGGTCATTTGAGTTCTATCCTGATTTTTATCAGGCGGGCGTGGAGACGGTGACGATCACTGCCATAGACACCAGTTACTCGCCCCAGTTAAGCGATTTTGAAAATGTAGAGATCGTCATTGTGGATGTTAACCAGCCACCTCAGATTGATTCGATAGGTCCGAAGACCGTTCAGGCTGGGGATACCCTTGAGATTCGGGTGGTGGGAACCGATCCCACCGATCCAGATGGGGGACCGCTTCATCTTACCGTCATGGATCTCCCACAGAATGCCACCTTCCAAGATAGCGGTGGAGGCATAGGGGGATTTGTCTTTGCACCGGATTACCTCCAGGTGGGCGTGGATACGGTGACGTTCTATTGCACGGACGAAGGTATTCCTCCCTTATCGGGATATGAGGTGGTCCAGATTACCGTGACCGAGGGAGCCAATCGACCTCCGGTTCTGGACTCCATAGGCTATAAATTGGTGACCGAGGGAGACACCTTGGAATTCAGGGTGCATGCCACGGATCCGGATGGATCCATCCCGGTTCTTTATACCAGCCAACCTTTGCCAGCTAATGCCACCTTTATAGATTCAGGAAATGGCGCAGGAGGTTTTCTATTCACGCCGGATTATACCCAGGCGGGAATATACGAGGTCACCTTCTATGCCACCGATGGAGAGCTTATTGACTATGAGCAGGTATTGATCCAGGTGGTGGAGGCTGGCAACCAACCTCCGGTCTTGGATTCCATCGGACCTCATAGCGTGAGGGAGGGAGATACATTGATCTTTATGGTAAGCGCTTCTGATCCAGATAGCACCCTACTTGCCCTCAGCGTGGATAGCTTGCCCATAGGGGCTTTCTTTACCGATAGCGCCAACGGGACCGGACTGTTTGAGTTCTATCCAGCTTATGTCCAAGCTGGCATTTATAATCTGGTTTTCATGGCCTCTGATGGAGAACTGACCGATAGTGAGGTGGTGCAGATAACGGTTACCGAAGCAGGCAATCAACCGCCGGTGTTAGACTCCATAAGCGACACTGCGGTGGTCGAAAGGGAGTGGTTAACATTTGTGGTCACTGCTGGAGATCCGGATAGCACCACTCCTATCATGAGGGCAAGCGATCTGCCACCTTCCGCCACCTTCACCGACAATGGTGACGGCACTGGCACCTTCGTTTACCGGCCCACTTATTTTGAGCAAGGAGCTTATCATACCCTGTTTGAAGCCATCGATTCGGTGGACACTCTTCTAAAGGACTGGCAGGTGGTGGAGATCACAGTTATAGACTCCAATCAACACCCAGAGGTTACCGTTGAGCCAGATTTGTCCCTCTATGTGGTAGATGAGGGGGACACCTGCATGTTCAAGGTAATTGGCACGGACCCAGACAGCACCATCCCCAGTCCTCATGTGATTCCCCTGCCGGACAATGCCACCTTAATAGATAGCGGAAACGGGGTGGGAGTCTTCATCTTTACCCCGGACTACACCCAAGGAGGATATCCCAATCCATACAAGGATTATGCGGAGACCGTGTTTGTGGTAGACCAGCTTTATCCTGATACCACTTGGGCCTCGTCTCGGGCAATAAGGGTGTATGATAGGCCGGAGCCACCCTATATAGTGCCAATAAATGATACCACCATCGTAGAGGGAGAGACTTTGGATATTCATGTGGTCACCACCTCCATCGCAGATATACCCAGCTTACAAGCAATGGGTCTGCCTCCAAACGCCTCCTTTGAGGATAGCGGTAATGGTCGAGGGTGGTTTAACTTCACTCCAGATTTCACCCA
Organism: Candidatus Zixiibacteriota bacterium; assembly: GCA_029933635.1. Classification (GTDB taxonomy): domain Bacteria; phylum Zixibacteria; class MSB-5A5; order MSB-5A5; family SM1-73; genus SM23-73-3. The sequence goes on from JAOZNS010000041.1 coordinate 11,568, forward strand.
GGGAGATTCCACATATCAGGTGACGTTTGTGGCCCAAAGCAGAGGGCTGGCTGATACCGAGTATGTCAACATAACTGTGCTGGAGTCAGGTAATCATGCCCCGGTTTTAGACTCAATTGGACCTCAACAGATTGACGAGGCGCAAATATTGAGTTTGCGTATTCACGCCATCGATGTGGATGGGGATTCCATAATCCTGGATACCCTGAATGTGCCTCAGAACGCCACCTTTATCGATTCGGGGAATGGTGCCGGATCGTTCGTCTTCCAGCCGGATTGGACCCAGCCAGGAGTTTACTACGTTACCTTCTATGCCAAGGATACTCAGGATGCCATAGATAGCGAGGTGGTGGAGATCACGGTGATAGATGTGGATCAGCCACCGGTTCTGGACTCCATCGGGCCAAAGACTGTAGCGGAGGGCGAGACGCTAAAATTCCGGGTGCATGCCACGGATGTGGATAGCGACAGCTTGGTCTTAAGCGCGGCACCCCTTCCGGAGCATGCCACATTTGTGGACTCCGGCAACGGAGCGGGACTCTTTACCTTCGTGCCAGACTATTATCAGGCGGGAGTGTTTTCCGTGTACTTCACCGTGAGCGACTTGAATTCCTCTGACCAGGAGATGGTTCCCATTACGGTAAGCAATGTGCCTCAGCCTCCGAATATAGATTCCATCGGACCCCAGAGCGTAACTGAGGGAGATACCTTACAGTTCAGGATCTTTGCCACCGACCCGGATGGTGATCCATTTGTCTTCAGCGTGGAGAACAACCCGCCCAATTCATCCTTGATGGATTCGGGCAATGGTGCGGCTTCATTCTGGTTTGCTCCGGATTATCTGCAGGCTGGAGTATATCTGGTTACCTTCAAAGCCACCGATACCACCGGGAGAGCAGATAGCCAAATGGTGGAGATAACCGTAAACGAGGCGGGGAATCAGCCTCCAGTTCTGGCTCCTCTGCCCGATAGCGTCCAGCCAGCTATAGGGGATACTTTCAACTTAGCTGTTTATGCCACCGATCCAGACGGACCCAGCATAGCCTTAAGCGTGGGCGCCTTACCTGCAAATTCCAATTTTGTAGATAGCGGGAACGGAACGGGTCTGTTCACCTTCATTCCGGATACCACCCAGGCAGATTCGATCTATCTGGTCACCTTCATAGCCTCGGATGGTTCTTTGGCTGACAGTCAAACGGTGGTGATGGAGGTGATCTCCTATGTTCCGGGCGATGCAAATGGTGATGGGACGGTGGATCTGGGAGATGTGGTATATCTGGTGAGTTACCTGTATCGGGACGGTCCTCCACCGGATCCGTTTGTGACCGGCGATGCCAATTGCGATGGCGAGGTTAACCTGGGAGACGTGGTTTATCTTATCAGCTATCTTTACCGGGGTGGTCCTCCCCCCGGCTGTCCATAAATAAAGGGGCGGACGAAAAAAACCAATCAGATTCGGTGAAGGGAAACTCAAGCATTGTGAGTGGATGATGGAGAGAGAACTTAAGCTATTTTAAAAAGGATGTGCATAACAGCCAAAGGGAGCTCTGAAGATGTTCAACCATAAAAGCTTTTTTGCCCCATTTGCCCGAATCATCTCAGGTATTGGTGTGATGGCATTCGGTTTGGCAGGTCTTTGTCCCCCTGTCTCTGCTCAGGGAGGATTTTCGATTGGCCTCAGCTCCGGAGTGGTGGCGGATCCCGGACAGATGGAGGTGCCCGTATATTTTGTCTTGGAAAGCCCCGATTCGATAGCGGGGGTGGATATGCTTTTGGAATTTGATCCGAATCTTCTGGCCTTCAATGAGATCAACCTGGAAACTCGTTTTCAGCAGGTCAGTTATGATGAGTCACAGCCGGGAAAGCTAAGAATGGAGCTTAGGAGACATCATCCGGATTCGACTTATCTCGGTCCGTTGGCGCCGGGGACCGATACCCTGGGCACAATTTTGATGGACGTGACCACACAGGACCTTTTGATGGACCTTGAGGCTCAAGTGAGCTTTTTTGAGGACCCTCTAACCCCTTTTGTCGACAACAGGTTAGTTAGAAGCGATAGCAGTTTCATAACTTCTCCGGAGCTTGAGCTTTCCGATGGAGGTATTTTAATCAGACATCCTTTGTATGGCGATATAAACGATGATGGATATCCGAATACCATCGCGGATGCTATCTTTTTTTTGAATTTCCTGGCTGGCAGTCAGGAACTTACCCCCCGGCAAAGGGCTAACTCCGATATGAACAGGGATGGGACCCAGGCGAGCATGGTTGATTTCATGCAACTGATCCAACTCATTGTGGAGGAGTAAAAAACCTTTGCAGAAAAGCAAATTAGCTTTCAAGAGAGACTTTAAATATAAGGAGCTGTTGTCGAAAGTCAGATTGTTGGGTGATGAATTCCCGCCCCTATCGGAGACAACAACTTACCAACCATAGGGCCGGGTATTTAGCCCTGCCAATAAAGTTGGGCAATAGCCCATAATAATTTCTGTACCTTTTCTCCAAAGGGAAGAATTTTGCCCAAAAAATTAAAAAAATACTTGACAAAATTGAGTTTGAACCATTAATTATAATGGTTACATGGTTAGTAGCCGGAGCTGGAAAGAATAAAGGAAATGGTAACAGATATCTTCTCTTCTCTTCCTTTATCTTTGAGCTGGAAGTAGTTCTTTCTTTTACTTTGGCAGAAAATCCTTTTTCAGTTTCAGAAATTTGATCTTGGTTGTTCTAAAAGAGCAATTGTGTAAACTAACTTTATAAACTCTTACTCCTCCGCTGGAGGCGGGGGATTTGAGGCTGGAAGGAGGTGAGGGGAACGTCTCTAAGGCAAGATCATAAAAGATTTTGTCTTGAGGCGAATGAGTCTAATTTCCATCTACTTGAGGAAATCTGGAAAAAATTCCTATTTGTGGGGAAAGGAGGTGAAATCTCCCAGGCAAGTTTCAGAAATTCAATCTGTCTTGGGGCTTTTTTAAGTTAATCTTCTTATGCGGGTAGATATTTTCTATCTACTTGAAAGGAGTGAAAAATGGCGAAAAGACTTACTGTAATATTTGTTGTTTGTCTGTTTTTGGTCTCCGTTGTAGTTGGGGGAGCATTAGCCGCCACCGCCCAGAAGAAGTCGACTGAGAAGCGGGTAAGACACATCTCCTGGGATATCAACTGGGGCGGTGCCGGAGAGGAGCTGATTTTTGCCCCAGCGTCATCCAAATATTCTATTGGCGGTGCCAAGGATGATCATCCGGAATGCATAGACAGTCTGGGCACTCACACCAACTTCTACGATGTGAACGGTCCCTTCATCCGGCATGATCAGGTGGGACATACCTGGTATGATTTCCAGAAGAACGGCTCTGTGGGTCGGATGATCTCGGTGACCGCAGGTGGCTACCGGCACTTCTCCTGGACCTATTGTGAAGGCGCCTATCCTGGCGCAGACCGCTACGTGGATGCCAACTGCTTTAATCCTATTGGAGCTTTCGTTGGTCAGAACCACGCTGCTGGTGGGCACAACAAGAATGCTGGCTACAGCAATCAGCTTCATATGCCGGATGGCAAGTCGGTGATAATTCATCACCGCACCGCCGGCACGGGTCTGGATCCTTGCTGGTGGAGCATGATCACCATGGAGGAGGAGCTTTGCAGTGGTAACTATCCGATACACTTTGACATTCCGGACACCATCAAGGACTGTTCCTCGGGCGAGGAGGGTATGTGGCCCAAGGCGGACATGTATTATGATGAGACCAAGGACACGGTCTATTTTCATATCGTAATGACCGAAGGGAATACCGAGCCTGTGCCGAATGTGGTGGCATATGAGCGCTGTAAGATGGATCCCGACAATCTTAACACCATGATCTGCGAAAGCTACGTTAATGGAGCAACTGCCAGCTACACCCTCACTGCAGGAACAAACTATTCCAATCCGCCAACCAATGTGATCAGTCATTTTGACACCTCCTGCAGTGTTACTCCGGTGGTGACGGTTTCACCGGCTCCCGGCTCCAAGAGGGTAGCCATCGCTTATCTTAGACCTTGCTGTGATGGGAGCTGTGATTATCTGAGTGATATAGCTTACTTAGAGTCGATGAACAACGGAGATGACTGGATTGACGGGAGCAATTGGGATCCTCCCACCATAGTTAACATCACCGACTTTGGCTGTGATGGAAATGAGCGAGGCTTTCATGATCTTTCAGCCTGCTACGATTACAACGACAGCCTGCACATAATTTATCTGACCTGTGGTTTCGATCCCACCAATCCGGGCTATTATCAGCCGGGAGT
>JAOZNS010000221.1 GCA_029933635.1 Candidatus Zixiibacteriota bacterium
CCAGGGGAGCTGAAGAAGGCTCTTTTGAACATAATGCTAAATGGGATTCAGGCAATGCCTTCAAGCGGGAAATTAAGCGTTCGGTCCTATTTGAATGATTTACAAAGGAATATAGTAATAGAGATTAAGGATTCAGGTGGTGGAATTTCCAAAGGAGATCTTTCTAAGATTTTTCAACCCTACTTTTCCACCAAAGAGAAGGGAACCGGACTGGGGCTTTCAATAGCTTATAGAATCATATCTGATCATAAGGGAAAGATCGAGGTGAAAAGTGAATTAGGAAAAGGAACTATTTTCATCATAAAATTGCCGATCACATGAAGCATGACGTAACTTGCGCTTAACAAATTGTGGGATGAGCTATGGCGCTCTATCGAATTCTAATTGTGGATGACGAAGAACCACAGAGACAACAATTATCTGGCTTTCTAAAAAAGCAGGGCTTTAGCGTGGCAACAGCGGAATCAGGCATGGAAGCGATGCGTCTCTGTAAGGACAAATCTTTCGAGGTGGCTTTGATCGACCTGAAGATGCCTGGAATGGATGGAATTGAGCTTTTAAATAAGTTGAAAGAATCCAATCCGGAAGTTCAGGTGATCATGATGACCGCTTACGGCTCGGTGGAAACTGCAGTTGAGGCCATGAAGCTGGGAGCATACCACTACGTAAATAAACCCATAAACCTTGAGGAGTTGAAGCTAAACATTAATAAAGCCTTAGAAAGCTACCATCTTATGATGGAGAACAAATATTTAAAGGAGGAATTGGAAGAGAAGTATAAAGATGCGCATATAATCGGAGATAGTCGGGCAATTAGAGAGGTGTTAAGTACTGTATCTCGGGTGGCGAAAACCGAATCGACGGTTTTGATAATAGGTGCAAGCGGGACCGGAAAAGAGTTGGTTGCAAGAGCAATTCATGCTTTGAGTAACCGAGCGGACCAAAGGTTTATTCCCATCTCCTGTGCGGCTTTGCCGGAAACTCTTTTAGAATCGGAACTCTTCGGACATGAGAGAGGTGCTTTTACTGGAGCGATCAAGAGGAGAGAGGGGCGGTTTGAATTGGCTGATGGAGGGACACTGTTTTTGGATGAGATAGGAGATATCCCCCTGGAGACACAGGTCAAACTCCTAAGGGCAATTGAATCGCAGGAATTTGAGAGAGTGGGGGGCAAGGAGACTTTAAAAGTGGATGTGCGGATAATCTCTGCCACCAATCAGGACCTGGAGAAAAAGATCAGAGAGAAAAGCTTCAGAGAAGATCTATACTATCGGCTGAATGTGATCTCCCTATTTATTCCCCCTTTGAGGGAAAGGAAAGAAGATATTTTGCTTTTAGTGGATCACTTTATTGAGAAAGCCAATCAGAAATGCGGGAGATCAGTCAAAGGCATCACTCCGGAGGTGAAGGACATAATTATGAATTATGATTGGCCCGGAAACGTAAGGGAGTTGGAGAACGTGATCGAAAGGGGGGTGGTTCTCTCCAGAACCAACGTAATAGATAAAGGCGACCTGCCCTATTTCGGGTTGGTCTCGGACAAATCTTTTGAGCGCATTCCACCAGCGTCACTTTCTCTTAAAGATGTAGAAAAGGATCATATCCTGAGGGTGTTAACGAAGAACAATTGGAACTTGAACAAGGCTGCGGAGATTTTAGGCAATCACCGAAATAAGCTTCGTCTGAAGATGAAGGAATATGGAATAAAGCGGCCTACAGATTAAACGGATGAACCGACGCCCCTTTCTCCTGGAGGAGAGAAACAGGGCGAGGGGGAATCACAAGTAAAATGTAACAGATTGAGGACGCATTGGCATTTCTGCGCGCTCGCATTAACACAATAAGCTAAAAGGAGAAAAACAATGAAAAAGATGATTGCTTTTTGTGGACTGTTTTGTGGTGAATGTCCCGCATTCATCGCCACACAAAAGAACGATGATGAAGAGAGAAGAAAAGTGGCTGAGATGTGGTCCAAGGATTTCAAAGTGGATTTGAAACCCGAAGAGATTAACTGCGATGGATGTGTGGTTGATAGCGAAAACCTTTTCAGTCACACAAAGATTTGCGAAATACGAAAATGCGGCAAGGAAAAGAAGGTGGCTAACTGCGCTTATTGCGATAAATATGCATGTGACAAGTTGGCCGGATTCTTCAAAATGGCACCCGCGGCAAAAACCGCCCTCGATGAGATACGAAAAAATCTGTAATTGTTTCGTAGGGACAGGGCTTGTGCCTGTCCGATACTGAGACGACAGCCACGAGGGCTGTCCCTACGATTAGTCCAGCAGTCTGTAGGGCGGGCACCCTTGCCCGCCGAAGGATCAAGCCCAGTTTCAACACAGGTCGAACTAACTCGTAATGAACAATCCCCCTCGACAACACGACCCCACAAATCCATCCATGGGTTATCTCTATGCCTCGCTTTCCGCGATGATGGCGTCTATACTGATCGTGTCCGGCAAATGGACGCTACACGCCATTTCCCCTCTGGCGTTGAGCGCCCTAGTTTTCCCCATAGGTGCAGTTGTCCTGGGGCTGGTCATGATTCCCCGACAGAGATGGAGACAAATCTTTGCTTTGGATCAAAGGGCGTGGGGTTGGACAATTGCCTTCAGTGTGCTGGCTTTTGTGGCAATCTGGACTTACTGGATTGGGCTTAAGACGATGGACCCCACCTTGGCCTCATTTCTCAATCGCTCCGAGACCTTGGTTACGATTTCGTTGGGCATTGTGATCTTGGGCGAGCGCTTTACCCGAAGGGAAGGACTGGGTGCGTTCTTGGTCTTGAGCGGAATTGTGTTGATGAAGTTTACCTTCAGAGCAGAGTATTCAGCGGGCTTCTGGGTAGTGCTGTTCAGTTCTGTCTGTTTTGGGACGGCGGAGTTTATTGCCAAAATCGCCGTCCGTTACGTCGATCCTTTAACTTTGAGCTTTTTGCGCAACGTGATCAGTTCTGTGCTGTTCTGGATTGTAGTAGCCTTGGCGGGAACGTCTTTTGAGGGAGTGGGTTCAGTATGGTGGGGGATCTTGATTATTGCCTTTGCCGGACCGATACTAACCCGTCCAATTTATCTGTACGCCCTGAAATACATCGAAGTATCCAAGGTCGCCTTGATTAACCAGAGCCAACCTGTTTTCGTGGCAATCCTGGCGCTTGTGGCTCTGAGCCAGACGCCTGCTCCCCGCGAGATCATTGGCGGTTTGTTTGTTATCGGTGGGTGTCTATTAATCATTATAAGCCGAAAAAAACTCGGCAAAAAAACGCATTGATGATTGTGGAATAAATCGTAGGGCGGGCAACCTGGCCCGCCTAATTTTGCGGGGCTGGAAGCCCCGCCTACCCGCTACCCGCCCTCTACAATCGAAGAATGACTTCACCTTCTAAGGTCTTATATTCCTTGAATAAATTACAGGTTAAACACGAATGGACTGGAAATACTAAAAATAAACTTGCTATTTCTATTTCATTAAAAAACTTGTCATCAACCTGAATTATCCCGTGTTCTTGCGACAATTTCACCGCCGAGGCTTTCTTATTGATAGGGCCGAAGGTTCGATTCTGCAGAGAGGTTGCGTAGCCGAATATCTTCCTGCCTTTCTCATCAAGGATGTAGGCATTCGACAGATGAACTAACCCGCCGTAAACCGCAACCTGTTTGCGATCGTCGTACTTGCCAACTACGGGGCAGGCAACTGCAACGGCTATCTCCTCCTCGTTACAGGCGCCGAGCTTTTCTTGCATTAGATCATAAAACACAAAGTTGCCCGGCCTGATTTCATCAACTCCGTCAAATTTGTCCACCACGCTGCAGGTCGGCGTATCGCCAACTGAGATTTCGCAGGTTTCTAAACCGTTGCCTTTTAAGTGGACTTTGACTGCGGTTAGTCTTTCTACTGTTTCCTGGTGTATTCTGCGAATCGCGCCAACTGAAGGTGCATAATAGCCGTGCCCGGCGTGGGTGAGCAATCCTCTGAAATCGAGTTTTGAAGAATCCCTTATCTTCCGGGCAAGGGAGAGGGCGCGCTCAAAATCTTCCCACAACACCCCTGTCCGGTGGTACCCGGTATCGACCTTTATCCACATTTCGGCCCTTTGCTGGAGTTTCTGATCCAGCGCAGAAACCACCTCTTCTGAATCGACAAGTAAATTCAGCCTAATGTCTCCTGCCAGTTTGTTGACTTTATCAATCTCGAGCATGTTGACAAGAAATGCCACCGTAATTTCCGACCAGCCGTGCTTGGCAAAATACAGCGCCATATCAAGTGAAGAGACTGTGATTGCCTCCACCCCAAAATTTCTAAACCAATTACCGATTTCGGCTGATTGGTGCGTTTTGAAATGAGGCCTGAA
>JAOZNS010000042.1:0-14803 GCA_029933635.1 Candidatus Zixiibacteriota bacterium
TTAGCTAAATTCTTAGGCTGTTGACGCTAAATAGAAAAGCGAAAGTCGGGTTAGGAGATTGGAGGATTGAGTGACTGAGGGTCAAATTTAGAATGTAGAATGTAGAATTAAAAATGCAGGATGTTATTCATCCCCGTTCACCAAATTGGGCATTCCGAGATGTTTCCATAACCCCGGATTATGTGTTAGGAAACCACAAGATTTCAGGAGATCATCACAAGATATTCAAAATAAAGAACTCACAAAAATTGAGGTTAACCCCCTCTTTCACCTGAAAGGTGAAAGCCTATATTCTTGAAGATTCTTATATAATCTGTGAAAATCTGCGTTCATCTGCGGTTTATGCATATTTTGGGATAAATATCCTGTTAATCCTGTCAGAAAAGTCACATAAATTTTAAGATCTTGCGTTATGAAGATGGTTAGTGAGGAAAAACCCTTAGCTGAAGTTGAACCCATTGACTGGGATGGGCTCTTGAAACGGGCACAAGGGGGAGATGGGGAGTCTCAAAATGATCTGTGTGGAAAAATCAAGGTAAGATTAGGGCCGATTCTCCAATATAGACTATGGGGGTGGCCGTCCGAAGAGCTCGAAGATATCCTCCAGGATACGCTGGTTGTGTTCCTACAAAAACTGGATCAGATCGAGTCCAATCCCCACCACTACGCCCTGGAGGTCCTGCGCCACAAAATCGGGGATGCGCTAAGGACCCATAAAAGAGTGATAGCAGTAGGATCAAGCGAAGGGCAGGTTCCCATTGAAGAGGTATCTGGGGAAGAGACGGGTGGCAACATAGCCCAAGCGGGGGGAAACTTCAATGATGATTTGGAAACCAAGGACTTAGCAGATTATATCCGTAAGGTTATAAAGAAACTCTCACTCTTTTGCCAGACCTTCTTCCTGGCCATTTTGGAAGACCGAACCATTGGAGAGGTGTGGCAATTTGTCCAAGAGGTGGAACCAGATCTACAAAGATCAACCTTTGACAAGCGGGTCTTTGACTGCCGTCGGAGATTGAGGCAATTGGTGAAAAAGGAAATCCAAATGTGAGCCAGGGTTATGCGTTAGGAAACCACGAGATTTCACAAGATTATCACAAGATATTCAAAATCCGCCGAGCTGTCAGGTGCCCTTACCTGACGGCGAGGAGAACGCTGACAGAGCCAGGTTCTGCCCCCACAATTATATAAACGAATTAGCCTGACCTTTTTGAACATAGCCATAATCAGCAGGACTTTTCTGACAAGATAAACAGGATCAACGCGATTTCTTTATATCCTGACAATCCTGTATATCCTGTCCAAAAAATGCCAAAGAATGAAGAGCAGAAGAAAAAACGAATGTATAGCTCCTGAAGTTGGAGCGCTCGTTACTCAGTATGAGATGGGACAACTGAGCGATGAAGAACGGAACCGCTTCGAGGAACACCTCATGGAGTGTGACTTCTGCCGTCAGGAGTTGGGAGAGATGCTTCCAATTATCTCCTCTATGCGAAGGCATAAAGCAGAAATCCTCAAAGGTTTACACAAAGAGGGAATCAGCTTTGAGTCCTTGAGGGAACGGCTGTTGGCTCTACACCAAGCCGAGCAGGTTAAAAAGAGATCACTGGGGTACATCTGGGGAAAGATTTCACGAGGGTTTAGGACATTCGGCAGACCTCGGATATTTGTGCCTGCTGCGGTAGTGGTAACAGCTTTACTTCTCTTTGTAACTTTACTCCACCATCCTGAAAACCCTTACCTCACCTATCTCTCCTTTGAAAAGCCGCCTTACCGACCTCAAAAACTGCGGGGTGAGATGGCATCCCAGGCAGAACACTTATTCCATAAAGGGATGAACGAATACCTACGAGGCAATTACCGTGGTGCCATTGGCAATCTGAGAGAGGCGGTAGAAAAGGATCCGGATAATGGGACTTGGTGGTTATACCTGGGGGTATGCTATTATCTTGATCGTCAAGGTAAACAGGCAATCGAAACATTAGCCAGAGCAGATACCCTGACCCAATACTCTCTCAATGTCAAAAGCCGATGGTATCTGGCCCAGGCGTATCTATTACAAGGAGACACGGATAGGGCTATCCCACTACTGGAATGGATCAGGGGCCAAAAAAGGGAATATGCTGCCCAAGCCGATACTCTGTTGACGATTGTTCACCACATTATCCGGTAGTCATGCTGTCAGGCTCCTTCCCTGACGGGATAACAGGATTTATATGATTCTTATTCATCCTGTCAATCCTGTTTGAAATGAAAACTGAGGTGGCAGAACCCTGATTCTGCCACCCTCTTATATCCCGACAGTTACCCTCTTGCCTCAACGGCAAGGGGGTTTTGTTTTTAACCCGAATTATTCTAAAATTAGTTGACATGATGATCCGAAATTTGATGGACTTAGTCGCCTATGGCTGGGCTTCTTTGACAGGATAACAGGATTTACATGACTTTTTATTTATCCTGTTCATCCTGTCAATCCTGTCTGAAATGAAAAAAATAAAATTTTTTGAGTAAGATTGGGTGCCCATCTTCAATTATATTATTTGGAAGCCACGAGAAGGACGAATGAAAAGTTCTCTGCACAAAGCCACAAATGAGTCTACTGCAAAAACCCCAGAATCTGTGGCCGCAGGCTTTAGTAAGCGAAAAATTGCTTGATAAATCAGCCACTGCTCGGTTCTCAACAGAACTATTGAACCCGAATTATGTTAGGAAACCACGAGATTTCACAAGATTATCACAAGATAGTCAAAATAAAGAACTCATAAAAATTGAGTTTAGCCCCCCTTTCACCTGAAAGGTAAAAACCTATATTCTTGAAGATTCTTACATAATCTGTGAAAATCTGCGTTCACCCCGTTAAATAATTTAGAAATAGGCATCATTGCATTCTTAAGATGGCTTTTATTTAACGGGGTTCACCCCGTGAAATACGAAAGTATATTTAACGGGGTGAATCTGCGGTTAAATTCAATTGAGATAGCAAAATACCTTGTTCATTCTTAATTCTCCATTCTTAATTCTTAATTGAAGTTTTGTGGTGGGTGAGTAAGCTTCCGTGTTTCTCCCGTGGCTTTGTGCGGAGGACTGAAAGCCCACCAGACTGAAAAATCGACGCCAAAGATCGGTTAGGGAAAGCAAGTGAATCGGGAAATGAGGGTAAGAAAAATGAAAAGGAGATTTGCATTTGTATCAAACTTGCGCAGCAAGGAATTGGATACCAAAAGAGTGCTATACAGTGAGCCATTGATTGAACACCTGAAGCCGGGAATGACCAGAGAAAATTTAGTTAAGGAAGGCTTGTTTACTATCTGGACGCATTTTGATGTTTATCACGAGATAGAGGGGTGGATTATTGGTATTTTCCTCACCGCAGCACAGATGATAAACAGACCGTTATTTGCCCGTCAAAGGGTATTGCAGGCAGTGCGTTATGCTCAAGATGAGCTTAAAGCAGAATTTATTGGTTTAGGCAGTTATACTTCTTCAATAACTCATGGCGGAGAATGGCTGGTACGACAGCCAGACTTAAGGAGTTACTTTACCCATGGAGATAGCTACGCGGTTGCCGCAACGGTCGAGGGAGTGACAAAGGTTTTACCCTTGGATTTAAGTAACAAGACTCTGGCTATTGTCGGGGCTTATGGTCTAATAGGTGAGGCATTGGCAAGACTACTGTGTCATAAATGCAGTCGATTGCTCTTAATTGGTCGTCGTTGGCTTTTATTAAAGGCGTTACGAGACAGCTTACTTGCTGAGAATGGTAAGCACCCCCTTGACTTAGAAATATCGGACGATCTTATGGATCTTCAAGAAGCTGATGTGGTAATAACCGCCACCAGTGCTCCCAGTGCCATAATTCAGCCTTATCATTTGAAAGAAGGGGCTTTGGTTTATGATGTGGCTCAACCAATGAACACCGCACCAAGCCTTATGGAAGAGAGGGAGGATGTTCAAGTAGTAGATGGGGCATTTGTTAATATTCCTGGGATTGACTTAGGGATCGATTTGGGAACGCCACCAGGAACTGCTTTTGCCTGTTTTACTGAAACGGTAATGCAGGCTCTTGAAAACAATCGTGAGCATCATGTAGGCAGAATTGATCTATCACACGTTAAACGCACAGCTACTTGGGCCGTGAAATATGGCTTCACCCATGCTCAACCTACCTGTTTTGGCCGTAAAATTGACTTGCGGCTGCTCATAAGCCGAGAGAAAAATTTTTGGCTTTAGAATTGGTAGGATAAAGGGTCACCGGTAGACAAGTCTCCCCTTGTTTTCATCTTAATATTACCAAAAAATCTGCCTGCCAAAGGCACAAAAGGAAGTGAGGAAAATGGAAGTAAACAAAGTTGTTACCCCGGAAGTACCAGATGGGATTTCGAAAAATGAACTTGATTTTTTAGAGCGGCTTCCCCTAAAGATTAGCGAGCAATTACTCGAGGGATTCCAACACTCCTTAGAGTGGGAAGCTGTAAGGGAACATTTCGAAAAACACAGTGCCTTTGCAAGGATTCTAATGAGAGATCCGGGGAACTACAGGATACTCGAGAGAATATATACTGGAAGATGTTTCCCAGGAGTAATTGATGAATACCTTTCTAACACGGAATCTGCCCGGGCTTTAGCTAATAGGTTGGAAGCAGTTATTTCCTATGTAGGGAGTCAAATAGAGAAGAGGATTATGCAAACGGGGAAAGTGAGTATTGTGAATTTAGGATGCGGTTCAGGTAGGGATACTATTGAAATTCTCAGCAGGAATCCTCATCTTATCGATTTTCTTTCAGTAGATTGTGTTGATGCTAACCCCGATGCACTAAGGGTAAGCAGAGAATTAGCCAGAAAAAAAGGCGTCGTTCAGGGATTTAGATTTATGGAGAAAAGTCTTATCAATCTTCACTACTCTCATGAAATAGATTTCGGGTTGCTAATTGGGGTTTTATGTGGGTTAGAATTTAGGGAGTGCGTGGCAGTTTTGAGAAAGATAAGGAAATACTTTAAGAAGGGGGGAGTGTTGATCGCCTCCAATGTGTTAGAAACTATGCCAAGGGAAGATCCATTTATGTCCTATCTTTTAAGAAAGGTTATGGGTTGGAGGCTCGTTTACAAAACCGTTGGAGAGCTCCGAGAGATATTTGAGAAAGCTGGTTACAAGTGGCAAGGATGCTTCTTTGATGTGCCCACAAAGTTCCACGCCATGGGGATTGGAGTGTGTCCATCCTGATGTCTAACCTGCACACTCGAATTGGGTCGAAAACATAATGTTCCAGGGGTAAAAGTGGGCTGAGAGTTAAAAACACAAAAAAATAAAATTTCTCAGGTAAGATTCGGTGCCCATCTTCAATTATATTATTTGGAAGCTGTAAGAAGGTCAAATGAAGAGTTCTCTGCACAAAACCATATTGATGTACTCATACCCCGTTCTCTTAACAGCAAGAGCGTCAGAACCTCGGTTCTGACATCTTCAAGATCCTATGTGGTTTAAGTTCACACAAAGTAACAGAGATAAACTAATCACTATACCCGGAGGTTGTGATGGTTAAACCAGATATCGTAAGTGTAAGCACGATTTTAAATCGTGTAAGAGAAAAAGGGAAGAAGATGAGGAAAGGCTATTTTACGGTGACGGGCCTGGTAGTTGTGTGTTTGACAATGTATTTTGCGGGATGTGAAAAAAAGCCGACAGAAGTGGATTCTACACCACCCGCTCCTCCCACTGGTTTGCAAGCCCTTCCAGGAAATAATATAGTAAACCTTTCCTGGAATAAAAATACGGAAGCAGACCTTAATATGTATCGAATTTATCGTGCTATCACCAGTTCCACATCTTTCAGCAAGCTCACAGATATAGGTGCTTCTGTTACCACTTTCAACGATACAGAAGTCACAAATGGGACTAAATATTTCTATAAACTTACTGCAATTGATAAAACAAACAATGAAAGTGGATATTCTGACATAGTAAGTGTTACTCCTGAACCTGCCAATACAGCTCCAACAGCAAGTTTCAGCGTCTCTCCTATATCTGGTGATTTGACTACGGTATTTACTGTTAATGCCAGCGCTTCTCGAGATAACGAAGACCCAAGAGACTCGCTACAGGTGAAATGGGATTGGGAAAATGACGGGAAATGGGATACTGATTGGAGTTTTGAGAAAGTTTTGACCCATCAATACTCACTTGCCGATATCTATACAATTGCCTTGAAGGTAAAAGATACAGGTGGCCTCACTTCTTGCACTAGTCAAGTCGTTTATGTGGCTGAGGATATTACTCCTCCCATAGATGTGACAGATTTTAGGGGCAGAGTTGAAGGCTACAATATAGTCCTTTCTTGGATAAATCCGCCTGATGAAGATTTTACAGGTGTAAGAATAGTCCGAAAAATTGGAGATTACCCCTCAGATGTTAATGATGGAACAGTAGTTTATGATGGTATTGGAACAACCTATGTAGATCCTAACTTGAGCAGCGGTGTGGTCTACTATTATAGGGCATACGCTCACGATGATGTGCCTAATTATTCACATGGTGTAACAACAAGAGTAATCTTCCATCTTTTTCCTGAAAACGGCTACTGGAACGGTCCTACTACCCCAGGTGATTATCCTGATCATAGAGTTCGCTTTGAAGTTCAACCAAGTCCTCAGATATGGGATTTTACTATTTCATTTCCGATTCAGTGCGATAACTCATATGGCTACTTTTTAGGCGGTGCGATAAAGATCAACATTTCCGATATGACATTTAACAATAAGCATGATTGGGAAGGACAATTCTTTTACATTTATGGAGAATTCACTTCTGATACTACTGCTACAGGATATTACAAATATGTTTATACGCACGGCCCTTGTTCCTATACCATAAGGTGGAAGGCATCTAAAATAGGGAGCACAGAATAGAAATCCCAAAGCAGAATGAATGCAGATACGGTTTGCACAGTTGATATTAACAGTACAGGAATAAACAAGTTTTCTGCCATTGCGGGCCCCAAACTTAAAACCTTAAGAAAGGAGTGAAACGATGAAAGCACTTTTGTTTTGTTGCATAGTTGTGCTAGCGATGCTTATCCCAGCATTGTCTTACGGGCAGTCGCCAGTTTTCAGTGTCAAGCCAGGCTTGGGAATCCAATCTTCCCATATTGGGTTGTCAATGGGACGTATGATACCTTACTTCGGGGTTGATCTCCTATCTATTGGAGTTAAGGGAAATTATAGTGAGACTGATTGGGGAAAGGATTGGCAAACGGGAGTGTTTTATAAGCAGTCCGATGAGAAGTGGGACCTGTCTGGTTCTGCAACTCTTCTGATTCCCCATATCGGCATCAAATTCCTCCTTCCCGACAATAAATTGCGCCCATACTGCTTTGGTGACCTCTTCAAGTCGTTTGCTTTTGTAAGTGTTGATGGTGAAGATCTCTATCGGAGCTACAATCCTCAAGGCCAAGTCATTTATGAGGATGTGGATGACCTAGAGTTGGAAAAAAAGGAAAAGGATGCTGTGAAGGATATTCTGGGTGTATGGGGATTCAATATTGGGTTTGGAGTTGAATACCCAGTCTCCGAGCGTTTTAGCATTGGCGGAGAATATGGAGTGAGATTGTTTTTCACCTCTACAGATTATGAGGACAGAGACTCGGAAGATTGGGATGGAGATGGCGTTGATGATTGGCGTGAGAAGTGGAAAGGCGAACTTTCAGGATCGCTAAAGATCTCCCACGCCGCTGGTGTCCTTAATTTCCATTTCTGAGAAATTACAGAGAAGCATAGGGGGCCCGCAAAAGCAGATGACACGGGGTTGCCAAAAAAATGGTAACAAAGGGGTCATATCTTTACTTTTGACTTTCCGATAGCTTAAGTTCTAATAAGCATCAAATAGCCTTTCACTTGCAAAAAATCAAGAATAAAGATGTGACACCATATCACCTTATGATTGTTTTATCCTCTAATGAGGTGGATTACTCAATATTTGCGTCATCCGGAGTCAGAACTAACAAAAAGGAGGGTTACAATGGATTTTAGGAAACTATCTGTATTTATCATTATCCTTAGTATTGCAGTTTTGGTTTATGGGGGCGTTAAATATGCAACTAATTTGCCTGTCAAATTCGACCAGTCGAAATCCGAAAGGACTATTTTTGGAGGCCGTAATGACCTGGGGAATTTGCTCAATGTATATTCAGAAAATAGTTCGCGCGAGATCAAAAGGGAATCGGCAACAAAAGTCATGATTGCAGGAGCAATCGTTCTCTTTATAGGCATTGGGATATCAGCCTCAGCCAGGAAGAAAGAGTCTCAATTTTGAGTCGTGCTGGAGTGGAAATAAGGAAAACATGAGGTATATGAAATAAAGGAGGTGAGGTTTATAGTGGAAGATGGTTTGGCAAAAGTTTGACTTCCAACCTTGAAGCTAAGGAGGTTAATATGCCCAAAAGAAGTTTTTCTTTGATTCTTTCCTTTCTTTTTGTAGTCCTTTGCCATCAAGTGATTCAGGCCACCAACATCCGCCTGACAGACAACTCCGCCAGCTCAGAAAATCCGACCATTGTCACTGACGAAAACGGTATCTCTTATGTTGCCTGGCAAGATAATAGGGATGGCAATTGGGAAATTTATTTTTGCAAGGTGGACAGCAATGGAACCAAACTCGTTGATGATACAAATGTTTCTAACACCTCAGGCTCTTCTACCAATCCAGACATCTCTATTGACTCATTGGGCAACAGCTACCTTACGTGGCGTGAAGGGAGCTCTGTATACTTCTGTAAGCTAAATCAATCTGGGAAGGTTGTAGCCGGCCCAAAGTCGGTTGGGAGCACTGAAGAGGCTCCAGCAATTTCAACCTCACCGATTGGGATCAGCAGTATTGTCTGGAAGAGGCTTCAAATGACAACCCGAACTCTCTACTTCTGCCGAATGGATAGCAGCGGGGAAAAGATAGACGGTGATTTAAATATTTGGAATACTGTATACCCGATAGACATAGAGCCCGATGTTCATACAGATACTGATGGATTTAGCAATGTGGTCTATCGTCGTGATGCTGGCTGGTTTGATTATCGTTTGACCTGGTGCAGAATAGATACTAATGGAAGCATCACTCATCACGGTTATATCTATGATTCGGATGATGCCGTATGGCCGTCAATTTATGCCAACACCGCAGCTTTCTGGGTTGCTTTCCAGGAGAATGCACAGATCAAATGGCTCAGGGACATCAACGACGCAATCCCTATTGGTTCGGCAGGGCATTCCTACTATCCGAAGATTGTGGTAGATACCAGCTCCCACAGCTTTACCGTCTGGCAGGACAACCGTAATAGCAACTGGGACATTTACCTTCAAGAGGTAGATGATCCTGACATAGTGGTTGGTGATAATATTCCCATAACTGAAGATCCGGCAGACTCAAAGAGTCCAGATATATCGATTACCGGTGAAAAGGAATGGCATGTAGTTTGGCAGGACAACAGGGATGGGAATTGGGAAATCTATTTTGATAGAGCAGGGTTAGGTTTAGGCACTATCGCTGGCACTGTTACAGAAGTTCGTCTCCCCCCGGCACCTCCTATACCAGATGTGTTGATTGAAGTTCTGCAAGGTGAAACACTCGTTGATACTACAACAACCTCAGAAGAGGGAACCTATAGCCTTGAGATCAATACAGGCACTTACAATGTCAGAGCATCAAAGTTGGGTTATGTAACGAAGACTGAAGCAGATGTTGTTGTTACAGAAAATGAGACTACGACTGTGGATTTTCAATTACCAACAACCAACATTACCCTTATCTCGCCCGAAGATGGAGATGTCTGGATTGGGGGTGACACTTGCTTCATCACTTGGACTACTGAAGGCACAGGCATAGATCATATAAGACTGGACTACACAACTGACGGCTCTAACTGGATATCAATTACTGAAGGTACTCCTGATGATGGATCGCACCCCTGGGAAACACCGCGGATAGGCTGTCGAACGGTTGTGGTTCGAGCTCAGGCTGAAGCTTCCGATGATCATATCTGGGATTGGGATGAACACATGTTCACTTTGGGATTTGGCGAGTTTGTGCTGGATCGGGATGGATATAGCTTCGAGAATTACCATGATCCAAACCCTGACGATGATTGGGGACGATTCAAAGCTGCCTTTGATCTAGAATATGAAACTGAGGAGCCTCCTCAAGATGATCGGGAATTCTTTGAGGAGTTTAAAGACAACAATGCTCGGGGTAACTGCTTTGGCATGTGTCTCAGTAGTATTCTGTTTTTCACCGAAGATCTTGATGTCACCGATCAGTCGTTGGTGGGACAGCAGGCTACTTCTACCTATGAGCTAGATCTCTATGATGGACAAGACATCATCTCAGAATTGGATTCTCTCATCGAGATGTATCACTGGTACCAACACTGTCCTAGAATAGTCTACCCTATACCACAACCGGCTGAACTATTCTATGTTGTAGAAGAAGAGTTGTTGAATTATGGTAATGACGATCCCTTCATTTTAACTATGCGCGATTTTGAGGTGGGCTTCTTTTGGCGGCATTTTTTATCCGAGGAAGTAGAAAGTGCGGCTCATTCAGTTATCGTCTTGGCAGCCACACAGAATGGCAATACGGGTGAAATATCTGTATATGACCCGAACTATCCATATCCAGATGGGTCTGAGCAAAAAGTTGTCATAAACCTTACGGACAATACCTGGGACTACGCCAGGCCTGGGGATTCCGACTGGCACGGTGGCGGGGATCGTTCTTTGCAGCTCACATCCTATTCTAAGTTAAAAAACCCCGAATTGCCTGGGCCATTGGCTCAAACGTCGCCAGATCATGTAATTACCTACATTCGGGGACCTTCTCACATTCTCTTTACCGATGAGTTGGGGAATCGACTCGGATATGGTGATGGCGAGATTGTAGAAGAAATTCCTGGTGCAAGCGCTATACCTTTTGTGAGTCAGGATTCTATTGTAGAGGTTCACACCTATGCAAAATGCTTTTGGCTGCCATCAGATATTGATTATACGACCAAGATAACTGGCGTTGATACAGCGGGCCACTATGAGTATGGCAAGTTTACCAATCAGAGTCTGTTCCAAATCAAGGAGGCATCCGTTGATACCACTACGGTTGACTACGTTTCCTATATTGACAGCATCAGCACAGCAAGTTACACTACCTCTGATTCGATAAAAAGTTACTCTTCCTGCTTAATTAAGGCATTACCCGACACATCTGGTGAGCGCATTTTTAGTGTGCTCAATACTTCCATCTCGATTGGCGATAGCGTGAACTTTGTGGTCAGTCCTGACCTTGCCTCTTTCTCTTACATCAATTGGGGTGGACCCAAAACCTATGATCTTAAGATCGAACAAAAAATAGGGGCTCATGTTGACTCCACTTTCTATTTTAATTTCTCTCTTGGTGAAAGCACCACTCATAAGTTCACCCCACAGAATTGGGACTCTTTAAGTGGTAGTCAGGTTGTCCTTGAGATTGATGTGGGTAATGATGGCAGCATAGATAGCACAATTGTGCTGGATCCTCCAGTTGCGGTGCCTTCCGCACATTTGTCTGGATTACCAATAACTTTCTCTCTCTCCCCAAATTACCCCAATCCTTTCAACCCGGTGACGACGATCAAATATGCTCTTCCTAAGGATTGCTATGTCAAGCTCACCATTTACAACATCCTCGGCCAAAGAGTGGTCACTCTGGTGAATGAGCCCCAGAGGGCTGGATATAAGGTGGTCCGCTGGGACTCAAGAAGCCAATCTGGCAATACTGTGGCTAGTGGCATTTACTTTTACAGGTTAAAGGCAGAGGATTTTACGAAGACAAGGAAAATGATCTTGTTGAGATAATAGCCGTAGAGTTTGCAAGCTGCAGGAGGGGGTGACCTTGTGGCGTTCTTAGCTATAATATCCCCCAAAAATGGTCTTGACATCCCTGGGAAATAGGATTAATTCTGAGTGGGGAAAACTGTAAACTTCCTAAGTTCACAAAGGAAGAGGAGGTAAAATGATGTTCAGGCAAACTTTCTTCAAATGTTTCTTGGTGGCATTTTTTGCCCTTTTACTGTTTGGTTGCGCCAAGAAGAAATCTAAAGAACCAACTGAACAACCCACCTTGAACTGTGATTCTAAGTTTGGGTTAGCGGTTGGTAATGTGCGCAAAGCACTTTATCCAACTGATGGTGACTCATTAACAATTACCTGTGAGGCAACAAAAAACATCGGGGGCAAAGATGTTTATATAGTCGATATTTATGCGAGTCCTATGCCCGGCAGGAGCTTCGATCCCCAAAAACAGCACAAACTCTATTTGGCAACTGACTCAGATGGTTTGAAATGGTATGGCGGTTATTATTGCAATACCTATGAGATTATATTTCCCGTGCCGCGCCTAATCTGTCCGTGCAATTTGGACATCGGATTGTCTTGGGGCACTAATACGAGTTCCAAAACAAAAATTTGGCGGTGCCGCGAGACGACAGTCGGAAGAGATAACGCCAAGGTTGTTTCCAAAGAGACTGTCGAGCATCACGATGGTGGGGATCCTTATGTCGGATGTTACAAGGTCAGGTATGAAATCCCTGACATCGGGGGGTATGGTGGATCTCTATATGCTGAGATGTGGTTTTCGTTAAATGGTCTAGGAACAGACAAAGGTCTTGGCCCTGTAAAGATGACCTGTTACCGTGATTCGACTTTTACTGGAGAGGCTGAGGATCTTATTGAACTCTTAAGTTGGGATTTCCCGGATTGAACTCTGTCATGCAGGTCACCCATAAAGTTGCCACCCGATTTGACCTTGACCAGAGACGGCCTCCTGACTACAAGCCGGGCGACCACCAGGATCTATTTTTACAGGTTAGAGGTAGGTAAGTTTACTTAGATAGAGGAAAAGCTGAATTATGATGAGATTTGCCAGAAAAAAAGAAAGGGGATAAAATGAAACACCTATTTGGAGCAATCGTAATCTTCATCTTCCTCTCAGGCTCCGTTTATGGAAGCCAGCAAAAGGCTCCCTTCAACCTGAGGGAGGTGATAGAGAGGGTGGCCCACCATCCGAGGATGGATGGGGATCGGATTACCATTGGTGGGGAAGTTTATCGGGCATTTTTTGATGGCTCAGAGGTCATTTTAACCTCCAGGGATGGAAAGCATACTTACAGGATACCCATTGGGGATGGGGTAGAGCCGTATATAAAGGATGGCAAAGTATGCTATGAAACCTCTGATGGGGAGATACGCTTTATGGGCAGCAGGTATGGTCTAAGATACCAGAGGATGATCAACGACCTAGGTTTTGGGAGATACTTAGGGGATATGGTGATTAAGATGAGAGGCGAAGGGGATTTGGCCCGTCCTAACAGACTCAACGTTTCTGACGCTTCAGGCCACAATGTCCCATACAGGGTTGACAATGGGGATCTCTGGATAGCCCGGAAAGACCTTGCCTCGTTAGCATTTCCCCTCACCTTGGATGGTGAGTTTCTGATAGATACCACCATCATTTATGCTCCAGCGCCTGCTAGCCAAGAGTCTCCCTCGGTAGCCTTTGATGGCACCAACTATCTGGTTGTGTGGTCGGACTATCGCACTGGTAATGGTAATATATACGGGGCGCGAGTGGCTCAATCGGGGGAAGTGCTTGATCCGGCTGGGATCGCCATCTGCACTAACGCATATTATCAATCTTCTCCCTCGGTAGCTTTTGGTGACACAAACTATCTGGTTGTGTGGACGGATTGGCGCAGCGGCACAGATCTTGACGTGTACGGAGCGCGGGTAGCTCAATCAGGGGAAGTGCTTGATCCGGCTGGGATCGCCATCTGCACTAACGCACGTCATCAATTTTCTCCCTCAGTAGCCTTTGGTGACACAAACTATCTGGTTGTGTGGCAGGGGGAGGGCAGCATTTGGGGTTTTAATATATACGGGGCGCGGGTAGATCAATCAGGGCAAGTTCTTGACCCGTCTGGGATAACCATCTCCTGGGCCCGCTTTGATCAATTGTGGCCCTCGGTAGCCTTTGATGGCACCAACTATCTGGTTGTGTGGTCGGATGAGCGCAGGTTTTCCTGTTCTTATGACATATACGGAGCGCGAGTGGATCAATCAGGGGTTGTTCTTGATCCAGATGGGATTGGCATCTCTTTTGCCGGGGGTAATCAATATTATCCCTCGGTAGCCTTTGATGGCACCAACTATCTGGTTGTGTGGTCGGATGAGCGCTGGGGTGTTTCTTTTGATATTTATGGTGCGCGGGTAGCGACCGGTGGTGGTGTGCTTGATTCGGCCGGGATTGCCATCTCCCGGCTTGGACAAGACCAATTGTGGCCTTCGGTAGCCTTTGGTGACACAAACTATCTGGTGGTGTGGGAGGGCGAGACCAGCAATTGGGGTTATAATATATACGGAGCGCGAGTGGCTCAATCAGGGGCTGTTCTTGATCCATATGGGTTTGCCATCTCCCGGGTCCGCTTTGACCAATTGTGGCCTTCGGTAACCTTTGGTGACACAAACTATCTGGTGGTATGGTCGGATGAGCGTAGAGGTTCCGATTCTTATGATATATACGGAGCGCGGGTAGCTCAATCAGGGGATGTCCTTGATCCAGATGGGATTGCCATCTCTACCGCCGCATACGGGCAAGAGTCTCCCTCGGTAGCCTTTGATGGCACAAACTATCTGGTGGTGTGGCAGGATTGGCGTAACGGCTCAGATTCTGACATATACGGGGCGCGGGTAGCTCAATCAGGGGATGTCCTTGATCCAGATGGGATTGCCATCTCTA
>JAOZNS010000042.1:14903-15758 GCA_029933635.1 Candidatus Zixiibacteriota bacterium
CTCCCTCGGTAGCCTTTGATGGCACAAACTATCTGGTGGTGTGGCAGGATTGGCGCAACGGCTCAGATTCTGACATATGCGGGGCACGAGTGGCTCAATCAGGGATTGTTCTTGATCCATATGGGTTTGCCATCTCCCGGTACAGTTTTGATCAATTGTGGCCCTCAGTAGCCTTTGATGGCACAAACTATCTGGTGGTGTGGCAGAATAAGAGCAGCGGTTCTTCTTGGGATATATACGGAGCGCGGGTGACCCCATCAGGGGCAGTTCTTGACCCATACGGGATTGCCATTTGCACCGCCGCATATGGGCAAGGGTCTCCCTCGGTAGCCTTTGGTGGCGGATTCTATCTGGTGGTATGGCAGGTCTATCGCAGCGGTTGGGCTGGCATATACGGGGCGCGGGTGGCTCAATCAGGGGCTGTTCTTGATCCATATGGGTTTGTCATCTCCTATGCTCCATATGGCCAATCCTCACCTTCGGTAGCCTTTGATGACACAAACTATCTAGTTGTGTGGCAGAACTATCGCAGCGGCACAGATCTTGACGTGTACGGAGCGCGGGTAGCTCAATCAGGGGCAGTGATTGATTCTTTTGCCGTATCTCTTCAGCCAGGTAACCAGGTTTCACCTGCCCTGGCAAAAGGTGAGGGTGGTAAAATGCTGCTCACCTATTCAGGTTGGACTCCTGAAATCAACGGTCATCCAGCAAATACGATGCGTATCTGGGGGAAGTTCTATCCCTTCACTGGAGTAGAAGACGAGCCAACCCAAGGGCCATTGCCTCAAAGGTTTAGCTTAGAATCCAGGTTCCGGAAAAAAATTGAAAGATTAAGGTATATCAGGTAGTTACCCA
>JAOZNS010000222.1 GCA_029933635.1 Candidatus Zixiibacteriota bacterium
TTCATAGGGCTAACTCCCCCCCTTCACTGAGCCGTCAGATCCCCGAATCTGACGGCAAGTGGAGTGGGTGGCAGAATCGGGATTCTGCCACCTCGCTAGAGGGGACCCTGGCGGGTCCCTG
The DNA here is from genome assembly GCA_029933635.1 of Candidatus Zixiibacteriota bacterium. GTDB lineage: Bacteria > Zixibacteria > MSB-5A5 > MSB-5A5 > SM1-73 > SM23-73-3. The sequence goes on from JAOZNS010000222.1 coordinate 122, forward strand.
ACCCCTCAATGGGACCCACCAGGCCACTCGGCAAACAAGGACGACAGGAATTCTGTAGTGGCCACCCATCCTACGGCATGACATCACCGATAATCTCCCGGGGGACCATAAGGAGATTATCGGACCACACTCTACCGGCCCTCGCTTGCCTCTTTACCGTCTTCCGTCAGGACAGGAGCCCTGACGGCACAATGTAAAAAATGAAATGTAAACTACCTAGGGTTCCGGGTAATAATTCTCAATTCTTAATTCTTTTCCCCACTGAGCCGTCAGATCCCCGAATCTGACGGTCTGGTTCTGGTGGCAGAATCGGGGTTCTGCCACCTCATTTATGATCGGAGGGGCAGGCAGGGGTGAACCTACGGGCGTCTCCGCTATGTTTGGTGGCAGAATTAAGGGTTCTGTCACCTCAATGTCCCCTAATGCTGCCTCCAACCACCAAAGAAGACAGCATCGGCTCTCCCTGCCCACCCAAGCCACGGACAACGGAGACACTTATCTATGCAGCAAAAAGCGTGCCCAAATAAATACAGCCACTTAGCTTTTCGCTAAGTGGCTGTAACTTAAATGGTTTATTGCTGAATATTTATCAGAACCTCAGAGCCTTGAACCCCTATACGGACTGTTAAGCGAGAGAAATCGTGACCTTATATCACGGTTAAACTGATGCAAGCATATGTATAAATAAGGAGTTGACTATCTTTGCTTACTAAGGTCACATTTGTGACCCCAGATTACAGGTATTCCCCTCTCGTCTGGTATCTCTTTAACCTCCGAACCAAGCCTTCCCTGGTAATCCCTAACAACTCTGCAGCCTTAGTCTTGTTCCCCTTGCATTTTCTCAGCACTTCCTTGGTTGCCTCTCGCTTCAGCTTCTCCAGCACCTCTTGAAAGGTCCTCCCCTGGGGGATCTCCCGAATCCCCCAACTCTCCCCAGAGGGCTTTGACTTGGCTGCCATTACCCCCTTGGACAAATGCTCTGGAGTAATCCAGCCACCTTCGGCTAAGACCGCTGCCCTCTCCACCTCGTTCTTCAACTCCCGCACATTCCCCGGCCAGTCATAGGCAACAAGAAGTTCCATCGCCTCCTGGGTTACCCCCTTTATCCTCCCCCCTCCCTTCTGGGCAGAGAGATTGAGGAAATGGTTGATAAGCGGCGGGATATCCTCCTTCCTCTCCCTTAAGGGAGGTAGCTCTATCTCCACCCCCTTGAGCCTGTAGTAGAGGTCCTTGCGGAATTTACCAGCCTCTACCATCTCCCCCAGGTCCCTGTTGGTGGCCCCAATTATCCGCACATCCACCTTCTTAGATCTGGTCTCCCCTACCTTCCTTACCTCCATCTCCTCTATCGCCCGCAACAGCTTAGCCTGCAACTCCTCACTGGCATTGGTTACCTCATCCAAGAACAAGGTCCCCCCATCGGCTTCCTCAAAAAGCCCCCTCTTGTCCTGAAGGGCATTGGTAAAGGAACCCCTCTTGTGGCCAAAGAACTCGCTCTCCAAAAGGGTGTCGGTGAAGGCGGCACAGTTTACCGGCACAAACTTTTTTCCCCTCCTCTCGCTGCTATAGTGAATGGCCCTGGCCAAAAGTTCTTTTCCGGTCCCTGTCTCCCCCTGGAGGAGAATGTGAAGTCCGGAATCCTTGAACCTTTGAGCAGTCCGCAGAGCTTGCTTCAGTTTGGGGTTGACAGTGACTATGTTGCCAAAGCCATACTCCTCCTCCAGCCTTTCCTTGAGCAGAAGGTTCTCCCGAAGGAGCTCATCCCTCTGAAACTCCACCACCTTAAACTGCAACATCCCTGCTGCCCGCACAAAGAAATCCATCTCCCTCTGCCGAAAGGGCCCCCCTGATCTCCTGTCCAGATAGAGAAGTCCCTCTACCTTGCTGTTTAACCCAAAGGGAACAAACATCAGGCTGGTTATCCCCCTGCCCCTCAGAAAGGGAAACCTCGCATCCTCTGAGCCGAAAGTAGAGATAACTGGCTGCCTGGGCCTAAGCACCTCCCCATCCAGTGAGCTTAGTCCCTGGAGAAGCTCCCTGGCCTCTCCCTCCTCCATCCCCCAATGCCCTCTCAAGGTCATCTCACCACTGGTGTTGTATCCAATAAGCCCCCGCTGAGCTGCTACCCTCTGAGCTACCTCCTGGAGAAGCTTACCCAGCTCTTCAGCAGATGTCTGCCCCAACCTCTCCAAAAGCTCCTGCTCCTCCCTGGCCTGGGCAATCGCCTGACCAGAGGCCCCCTCCCATTGGGCCTCCACCTCTTCAACTTCCCTCAAGGCCTCCCCCTCTCCAGCCTCCTCCAGCAACGACCTTGCCCTCTCAAGAGCCTCCCTGGCCTTGTCCAAGCGGTTATCCAGGATCAACCCCCGAGCCCTCTGGGCAATGCACCTTCCCAGCCAGTAGCTGAGCTTAAGTTCCTCAAATACCCTCCCAGCCTCCAGCAACTGCCTCTCCCCCTCAGGGCGAGAGGTATCATCCTTAACCAGAAGACTTCCACTGTAAAAGAGAGTAATGGCCAGGTCATACCGGGCCCCTGCCTCCCCTAACGAAGAGATACTCTGGGAGAAATGCTCCTTCGCCTTTTCTCTCTCGCCCCTCTTTTGAGAGACTGCCCCTAAGAGCCTGTGGGCCAGCCCTTCATCATAAACCGAGCCTATATGTCGGGCGATGCGCAGGCTGCGCTCCCCATAGCTTAAAGCACCCTCCAGGCTGCCCCGCATAAGGCAGACCCAGCCTAACCTCTCACTTGCCTCCATCACTATATCGCCCTGGGGGGCTATCCGCTGGCCAATCTGCAGGGCCTGTATCAAAGCCTGCTCTGCTGCCCCTAAATGAGAGCCACCCTCCCGCTGGGCCAGGGCCATCTCCCACCAGCCCCTTGTCTCCCAGACTGTGGCCAACTCCCTCTGATACCCTCCCTCTTGGGCCAACCTTTGGGCCCGGTCTAAGAGCTCAGAGATCTCCGAGGCCTTATCCCATCTCCTCTGCAGGATAAGCAACCTAGCCAACGCCGTGGCTCTTCTGGCAATCTCCAAGTCGTTGCCCAACTCTTCATAGAGTTTCAGGCTCGACCTCAACATCTTGGAAGCCGAGGACCACTCCCCTGTAAGTGTGAACACAGTACCCAGGTTGCCCTTAACCATTGCCTCCTGGGCCTTGCTTCCCTTCTTCCTGCAAAGCTCAAGAGCTTCATTGAGATATCTGAGCGCAGCTTTTTTGTTGCCATCTATAAGCCAGGCCTTGCCCAAGATGTTGAGGGCATCAACCTTCCTCCTCTCATCCTCCAACCGGTCAAACTCAGAGAGGCTATTCTCCAAATATCTGAGACCAATCCTCGTCTCTCCCAACCCCAAATACATCCGCCCCAGTATGCCCTCAATGGTCCCTACTTCCAATCGTCTGTCGGTGAGCTTTAATGCCTCGTATGCCGCTTCGGCTGTCTTGGTATCATACCTCCCCAACTGCTCCTGGGCAAAGGCTAACCTCACCTGTAGCTCCGCCCAATCCAGGTCCCTCTCTCCGGGAGTATATCCTTGGGAGAATGCCTCTATCTCCTCCACAACCTGAGCATATTCCCTTGCCCGGAGAAGGGCTTCCACCTTCTCCTTAACTTCCCATAGGATCACTTTCTCCCGCCGTGGCTTTATCTTCGTTTCCATCTTTCCACCCCCCATCCCTACTTGCCCCCAAGGAACAGCCTGAAGTTGAAGAGAAGGAACTGAAGCCGAGACCAGAGTGACCTCTGAGCTTTTTGCTGAACCTTCTGGGGTTTAACCCTAACTCCTGAGTTGGTGAAATTGACTGAGGAATATGTAGAATCCGAACCTGAGGGTGAAGGCGGACTTGCCTTATTCCATTCCCAATCACTCCACGGCCAGGCGGTGCAGAGCATTACCCTGCGTTCTGAGCCCGTATTAGCTGAAACTGGTTTTGACCAGAAGCCACCCACAGGACCAAACACAAAGGTCAAAACCAGCAGGCCAATCCAAAATTTTCTATTCATCTTACCATCACCTCACAAAGCTGATGAAGTTTAAAATGAAGAATGTAGAATTAAACCCGGATTATTCACAAATTCATTCACAGCACCTCTCAAATCGCTGAGGCCTCTTGCTGGAGGGACTCCACCTTAGCGGAGTCCGAGGAAGCGGACAGACATAAATGTCTGTCCCTGGTATAATTAGGTTG
>JAOZNS010000223.1:0-1239 GCA_029933635.1 Candidatus Zixiibacteriota bacterium
TAGAAAGAGGACGAAATAAGATTTCACGTTCGAACTAGAAATATTTCAGATACGTAAAAGGGAAGTTCTTGGAGTTGTGCGCAGAGGAAAGGGTTGGATAGCTGTAGGTTCTACTCTGTGGGTCTGAAAGTAGAAGCCCGGTTATCTTTCTCCTTGCCTGGAAAAGCATCTGTTTCCCTATCGGTGTGTAATGTTTTCGGGCAAAAGGTGAGGGGACACTTTTAAACGCAACTTTGCCTGCTGGCTCCTGTACGGTTAGCTGGGAGGGGATCGATAATCAGGGAAATAGTCTGGCAAGTGAAGCGTATTTCTGTCGCCTTGTTGCCGGAGAGAATGCCAGAACACTAAAGATGATGCTGATGAAGTAGAAAAAAGACAAACTAACCAGATTTTCTTCACCCCAGCTCATGTTTTCATGGTCTGGGCTTTTCTTACGTTTTCTCAAAACTTCCCAGATTGATTTGGCGTTTTGGTTTTTCTTATCTTTTTTGCAAGAAAGATTGAGTAAAAAATCATTGCCTCATTTTGTAAAAAACATTATAATAAATTTGGACCAGACAATAAGTCACAAGGATTGAGGGTCTGAGTAGTAACTTTAAAAAGGAAGACTCCTAACTTGAGTGGGTAAGCTCCCGAATGTTTTCTTTTGACTTAGGACTGATCTATACGGAGAGATGTCCGAGTTGGCCTAAGGAGCACGCCTGGAGAGCGTGTAGGGCCCAAAAGGTCCTCCTGGGTTCGAATCCCAGTCTCTCCGCTTATTTTTTTAATTTTTTACTTGACAAGAACTTACGACTCATGTATATTGTCCTGTGCCAAATTTGTGCCAATCGTCACGAGGGCTTTTTATGGCGAGGATATACAAAAGAGGGTCCGTTTGGTACATAGACTATATAGTCAATGGGGAACGAGTACGCAAAACTGTGGGCAAATCCAAGCGGGTTGCTGAACTGACCCTAAAAGATGTTGAAGTTAAGCTCTCCAAAGGGGAACTGGGGATAGTAAAGGATGATCATCCCATCTCGGATTTCTTCCAAGAATATTTAGTTTTTTCCAAAACCAACCACTCACACAAAACATTTATTCGATACAAAGCCATAATCGACCACTTCCTCTGGTTTTTGGATCAGCATCCAAGAATCAGAACACTCTCGGATTTAAAGCCAAAGCTTTTTGAGGACTACAAAACTTGGAGAAGGACTCAATATGTAATGCCCAACGGTCAGCCTATCCCAGCAC
>JAOZNS010000223.1:1249-3997 GCA_029933635.1 Candidatus Zixiibacteriota bacterium
GATACCCAAAACTGCGAAATTCGGTGCGAAAAGTAATACCATCAACATGGAAGTAAAAGTATTACGAACCATTTTCAATGAAGCGATTAAATGGGGATACCTCAAGGAGAATCCGACGAAGGATGTGAAGATGCTAAAGGTGACCGATGCCAAAAAGCCCAGGTTCTTGACGGAGGAAGAATGCAGAAAGCTATTAGCTGAATGTGGGCAAGAGCTTTATCCAATCTTTTTTACTTTTCTCAACACTGGCATGAGGCTATCAGAACTTTTGAACTTGACCTGGGATGATATCGATTTTAGAAGAAAGAAGATAAAGATTCAGGCCAAGTCATTTTGGCATCCTAAGACTGGTGAGAGAGAAATTCCGATGAATGAAGGCATGGAGGAACTTTTGATTAATCTGCGAAAGGAAGATAAGAAAACCAGCCAATTCATCTTTCATCAGAAAGACGGAACGAAGTTAAGGGACAATTATTTGAGAAAGAAACTAATTGTGATTACAAAGGCATGTGGGTTCCCCGATGTAACTAAAATCCATTCCCTGAGGCACACCTTTGCGAGTTATTTGGTAATGAGGGGGGTTGACTTGCCGACTGTGCAAAAGCTGATGGGTCATTCAGATATTCAGACCACTATGATATATTCCCACTTGGCACCGGACCACCTCGTAGCCGCCGTTGGGAAACTCCAGTTTGGCTACGACGAATCCGGGGATGAGTGAAATCCAGGCGCATTTTTGTTGAGTTTCTTCCCTTATTTTCTCTTTTCGACAACCATTCCAGAACAGTTGCACGCTTAAAGCGTATATGCCTGCCAATCTTGAGATACGGAATAAACTGGATGTGAGTCCAGTAGTAGATGGTAGACAATGGAACGGATAGCATTCGGCTCAACTCTCTTGGAGTCAATAGCTTCTGTATAGAGGAGTAATCGTCGTATTCGATTGTGTTAATCAAAGGTTTCCTCATCCTCCTCGTCTTCCTCACTATCGGGATACATTGAGCTATTCATTTTCTTCAACATCTTCCGCATTTTCTCTCGCTTCGACTCTAACCGCTCCCAATCCTCTTCGAGTTCTCTCCTCACTCTCTCAGCATTCTCTCGCTCCTTTTGAAGTCGTTCCCACTCCTCAGGATCAAAGTTTTCCGGATGCTCATCCCATGTTCCGTCATAATAGCCTCTGCTTTCAAGATCCTCATATTCATAGCGGCAAATTCGCACGCCATCCCTTGGACAGATGATGGAATTATCACAGGTGAGGCACTTTGTCCAGCTTATCGTTTCTCCTAACTCAGGGCAGTATACTTCACCAGCGTCATCATCCCATTCATGACAGGGGCGTTTGAGGTCTCCTGGCAACCTTAAAGACCGTGGGTTATAAAATCGTCCAAACCTGGAAAACCAATCTTTTTTCACAAAGCCACCTGACTTTCCGACTTTAGGTGGAGCTATTTAATCACTCATCTATAATCCTAAAGTCCGATTTCCCTGAAATCTGCGGTTTCCGGAGGCAAACCGCCCATTTCGGGCAGAGGGGTCAGCACCACGGCGCCTTTGCCCGAAATGGAGACTCTCAAGTCCCACAAAAAATCCTCTCTTTCTCCCCTCGTGTCGCATAGCTAACCAATATTGCAGCTAATTGTCGTTTCGACCTCCCAGAACCGAACCAAAAAAAGAGAAAAATGGGTCAAAGCTCATGACCCACGATTCTGTTATCTTCTGTCTCTGGCTCAGGCTTTTGTTGCGCATAGGTGCTTTCCCGTCTGCATTGCTCTTCGATTCTGCAAGTCTCCTTGGCGATGCTAACCTTCTTGGTTAACGCCGCATGCAACACCGGGAACCCCCTAACCGCTGATTGTTGAAAAATCGCGAGGGCGATGTCAAGGAGCTGCCTCTCTGACAGATTCCTCAGTATGTTTCCTGAATGTAACTTCACCAGGTTCATTATCCTCAAAAAGCTGAACGTATTGAATATTTCCAGGTTCTTCAACGTCTCATACGTTTCTGTCTCAGTCAATTCACAGAATTCAAAGCCCTTACCGTTGCGGATGATCTTGCCAAGCATAATCTTACCTCCTCATGCTTCACATCATCGAGTAGTGTCAACACACTCTCTCTGGCATCACGGTCTTTTCAATGTAGAGAGAGTGTGTGTAAGCGGTAGCTACCGCTAATACTGACCGACTCTGGGCTCGCAGTGCAGAGTCGTAATTGACATATGTTTCCTGTCGCTTGGCACTTTTGAGGCTTTCGGTCTCTGACCGAAAAGCCAGGAAGTGGCGTGCCTGCAAAAGTGACCAGCAACTCCGTTGCGGTGTGACGCATGTCTCCTGGCATCGCAGTCAACTCATTGTTCAGATTCTCTTTTTTGATCCTCATCTTAGATCACCCTTTCACGGCATGCTTATCTGGATCGCGTGCAAGGGAAAAGGCCATTCCCTTGCATCAGCCAAGCTTGATGTAGTTTTTGATAAGGTCAAACCGTATTCGAGCCATCAGCTCCTCGGCGTGTGACCTTGCCCCCATTTTCGAGTCTGCCAGAAGCCTCTGTTCGACTCTTTTTCTAACCTTTTTTAGCCCTTCTTTATTCACGGTGAGCACCACGATCTCCGAGAAGCCCAAATTCAGGTCCTTCACGACCTGCTCGGGAATGTCGCCAGAGTCGGGATGAAGCTCAATCTCATATGCCCTCACCCTTCCGTTTCCAATTACTTCAGCTACATCAGCTGAATGATATTCCACATGTCC
>JAOZNS010000223.1:4007-4289 GCA_029933635.1 Candidatus Zixiibacteriota bacterium
ACGCCAGACCGTGCTCAGCAATGTTATCAGCGATCAGGTGCTGTGCTGCACGGTGCAGGGAAGAACCCTTTTCCTTAGGTTTGACCCTCTGATAATCCTCACCAAGCAGCTCCGCCCCACTTTCACTTACCATGTAGAGTTTCTTCGGTCTTCCAAAGCCAAGGTTAGCGTGGAAAGATTCGACATACAGCTGCTCCTCGAGTTTTTTGAGGCATCCCTTGGTGACGACTGGACTGAGGTTCCCCATCAACTCCGAAATCCTCGAAACGTTCATGAAGGGAT
>JAOZNS010000043.1:0-13845 GCA_029933635.1 Candidatus Zixiibacteriota bacterium
CAAAAGAGTATTGAACGTTTCGGGCGAACCTCAGAAACTGCCCACCATGAATCAGAAGTGCAAATAAAACCAGTCCAGCCATTCCCAAAAGCTTGATCCTCCTTAAAGTTGGCCATGGCTTCTTTCTTTTTAGCCTATAAAAAACATACGTGAAGGGCAAAGAGAGAGAAAAGGATACCAGTACGATTGTATTCAGCTGGGCTGTTTTTTGGAGGATCTTAAGAGAAAATGAGATGAGATGAAATATCAGGAGGGCACAGGTGGGGAAAGAAAGTATCCAGAACCACACGCTGGTTTTGCCCTTCCTCTTTTCCTTAGAGGAGTTTAAAGAATCGAGAAGATAAAAGGCAGCCAAAGCACACAAAGGGGGAATTATCAGGATCTGATACCTCAACGGACGGTAGTTCCAGGGCATCAAAGCAAAGAGGCCCACCACCAGCCATAATCCAAAAAAAAGCTCCAGCCTGGGACAGAGATTGAGATTTTTTGAAATATTTTTGCGCTTAAAAATTTTAAAAAAGAGTCCCAAAAGGGAAAGCATGGATAAGACGAAAATCACAGGCATTCTGAAGAAAAGATCGGTGTCTGCCAAGATGCGATCACTTATCAGAACACGACTGACCTGACCGAAGGAAAAAAGCGAATAGACGAAATCAGGAATTGAACGAAAAGCCTGAGGGGCGCCGTACATACCAACCGACATTCCCGAAACGAAATTGTATGCGGTTTTGAAGGAACCCGAACAGACCATAAAAAACCAGGGTAAGGTTACCACAGCCAGACCGAGCACAAAAAACCCTATGGCCCTCCCCCTGTTTTTACTTCTCTGATCGGAGGAACGGTCCGGTTTTGTAAACATCAAGATGAAAAAACATACAGGCAGGATGAACCAGGCTAACATTTTACCAAAAAGGATCGAGGTGGCAAAGCAAGCCGCCGAAAGGACCAAAATCCATGCTCTTTTCAAACCTGACACAAAAAGATAAAGCCCTAAAGCGAAGAAGAAAAGGACCGGCACCTCGGCAAAGGTGTTGCGACTATACATCACCAGAATGTAGTTAATCCCCAGAAAAAAGGTGGCTAAAAGCGCAGTTTTCTGGTTGACATCTTTTTTAATTGCCAAAAAGAAAAGGATCAAGGTGAAAAAACTGAGGGACCCGGCCATCAGGTTCGCCTGCCACCTTCCCACTCCCAGAAGCTTGAAAAAGATGAAGCCGATGACGGAATAGGCGGAGTTTACCCACAGAACTAAAAATGGAATTCCAAATGGATCCCACTTGCCCCACAACACCTTACTGCGGGCAAAGGAGGTATATTGGCCTGGGTCGGTGTTGAGATCCTGGCTCCAGGATAGGTCTTGAGGAGGATCCGCAGATAAGAACAGAAAGCGCACAAGCACCCCCAAGCCTAAAACCACGAGGGTCAAAAGGAGGTGGCCGGTGGATGAGTCCCAGAAGCTTTTAGAGAAGATACCTCTGTTTAGCCGAAGGATGTCTCTTTTGGGATGGAAGGTTTTTTCCTTCTGTTTGCTCTTCTTTGATTTCATAAAAAATATAAAAACCCAACATTTTGTAAGACCGGGGTGGAGAAGGATGAATTCGCAAGTTTTAATTAAAGAACCGATATCGAATTAAAGTTACAACCGCGCTAAGACCGTCCTTCCAGCCGATCTTTTTTCCTTCCTCCACGGTTCGGTATCGATAGGAAATAGGGATCTCAACTATTCTGTATCCTCGCTTAAGAATTTTCGCGGTGACCTCGGGGCAGAACTCAAATCTTTTGCACTTAAGGGACAAGCTTTTTAAAAGATCGGTTTTAAACACCTTGTAACAGGTGGCCTCGTCGCTAACTGAAAATCCGTAAAGTAGTTTTACCAGCCAGTTGAGCAGAAGCACGCCCAATTTGAATTTGGTGAAGGGAAGAACATTTTGCTTGTTCAGGTATCGGGACCCGTAGACCACCTCGGCCTTCCCCTCCGAGAAGGGCTGAACCAGCTTGATGTAATCCTGAGGATCATATTCTAAATCGGCATCCTGAATTATCACCAGATCGCCCTTGACCTGCTTAAGGGCGGTTCTGATGGCCGTTCCCTTTCCTCGATTTTTGTCGTGATAGAAGATCCGAACCTCCGGGTCATCTTCCAGGGATTTAAGCTTTTCTTTGGTTCCATCGGTGGAGCCGTCGTCCACGATCAATATCTCCTTTTCCAAATCCACCGCCTTAACCTTTTGCACTATCTTAAGTATGGTCTCCCTTTCGTTAAAGACGGGGATGATCACCGAAAGCTTCATTTCCCCTTCAGCTCCTGGAGACCAGGTATACGCCCAAACAGATCACCAGCACCCCAGCTATCCTGATAGGGGGGAGGTTCTCCCTCAGCAAAAGCCAGGAAAGTAAAATCACCATCACATAGCTTAAGCTCACGAAGGGATAGGCAAAACCGACCTCCACCCGAGATAACACCGCCATCCATAAAATTGCGCTTATCCCGTATAGAAAGAAACCAACAAGGACGAAATAATTGCCAAAGGCAGAACAGAGGCTGGGGAGAAGCACCTTCAAATCAAACCCGATCTTTCCAACAGATGTCATACCCTTCCTTAAAGAGAGTTGCCCGAATGAATTGGTCACCACACATCCCAGTATCAAGATGATAGACCTCATGCTGGGGCCTCCTTTTAAACTCTAAATAGCTTAAACTTTTTAATCATATACCTTTTCGTCTTCTCCTTTTTTGATATTATAGGGATTGATCCACAGAAGTCAAGGTGTAAAAAGGACGCTTCACTTCATTGATACGAAATTCGGAGCAAGGCAATCTTCAAGTAAAAGGGCGATGCATGAATCGTATCCCCTTCGCTTGGTAAAGTTTAAATCGTTTGCTGGAAGCTTCAATTGGGGATGAAAAGATCGTAATTTACCAAAGGCTCTTGGAGATATCGGTGCTCTCCTTGAGCTGTTCGGCATCAAAGCCCTCTTTCTTTAAGTAGCTTGAAAACTCTGAGAAACCATGCACCGTATAGATTTTTTGGGGACCAGCTTTTTTTACATACTCCATAAGTTCCGAAAAATCTGCATGGTCGGACAAGGGAATTGCTTCATCCACTCCATAATAGTCCTTAGCATCCGAATGGATAGCCCAGCCGGTCAATATGGTAACTCTCTTTCTGGGTATGTTCTTTACCATGCGTGATCTCTTTGCCCAGGGGGGTATAATCAACACCCTATCCTCCAGCTTTCCAGCTTGATAGGGCTGGTAATTTTTGAATTTTACTCCAAACTCCTCAAATATCTTGGCGATATTGTAAATTGTTCCATGCACGGCAAGCTTGAATCCCCGATTAGACAGAATCTTCATCGCCTCCTGGGCCTTTCCCAGAGAGTAGGCCAAAAAGATTGGAGTTTTACCTTGAGCTTGAGCATCTTCCACAAATTCCACCATCCTTGCATAGATCTCTTTGAGGGGAGGAAACAGATACCTGGGAAGACCGAAGGTGGACTCCATGATAAGAATATCACATCTTTTAATCTCCGCCTTTTTTGCGGTTAAACTTTTTCGCAATTTAAAATCTCCGGTGTAGACCATCCTCACTCCTCTTTTCTCTATCAGGATTTGTGCTCCGCCCAAGATGTGACCGGACGGGAAAAGCTCCACCCTTATCCCCTTTTTCAATTCCCTGGGTTGATTATATTCCAGCGTTTTAAATTTTGCCTTTCCGAAGCGATGCTGGCACAGTTTGGCGGTTTCCGGGGTGGCTAAAATTTTAGCATGCTTGACAGCATGATCAAAATGTGCGTGGGAAACAAAGCAGAAATCCACCCTTCTTTTCGCATCTAACCACAGGCCGGTCCCTTTTACGTGAATGCCATTTTGAAATTCGATCATCAAGAATCAAATTCCGGGATTATTCAAGTTCGACGTTATGCGCAGGATGAATTCCTGCCCCTATCGGAGAATTTATTGGTTCTTTCGTATTCCGGTTGCACCTTCATGACTTAAAACCCATGATGTTGACAAATAAAAGTTAGTTCCCTCTCCCCTTGGGGAGAGGGTCAGGGTGAGACAGAAAAAAAGAGCGATTTTTAACCTCGCCCTTTCAGGCTGATCCTTTTCGCCAGGAGTTGATGTTTTCTATTTCTCCCTCAAAAACAATAACTTACAATAAACCCACCAACCTAAATAAGAAAGACCCAATTTATTTATGTCCGACTCTTCCCCTCAAGATTTATGGGGAACAAAGTTGGCGGTGCAACCTTTACCTGTTTTCAAAAGGCTTCGAAGCCTTTTGTTACCAACCAAGCTTATACCCGATTCTCCTTAAAAATTGTTTCCTCTCTTTGACCTCCTCTTCGGTTTCCACCCTTTTGGGCACATATCCATCCACCACCCCCACGATCCCTCTTCCCTGCTCGGTCTCAGCTATCACCAGCTGTAAGGGGTTGGCGGTGGCACAAAAGATACCGCACACCTCTGGACAATTCTTGATGGCATTCAATACGTTGATGGGATAGGCGCCTCTGATATAGATTATGAATGTGTGACCTGCTCCGATGTCAAAGGCGGTCTGGGCCGCCAATTTTTTTAGCTCAACATCATTCCCCTCTGATCTTACCAGGCAAGGTCCAGAAGCTTCGCAAAAAGCCAAACCAAATCTTATCCCCAGAGCAGATCCGACCAAAGTCTCATATAGATCCTCCGCCGTTTTGATGAAATGGGTCTGTCCCACGATGAGGTTGGTCTTTTCCGGCAATGGCACCTTGTAAACTCTAAATTCCATCTTTCCTCCTTATGTTAAAAGAAAATTCATATATTTTAAGTTTTCCAACGAGCCTTTCCTCTTTTCCATCAGCATTCCAGAGGGGTCAGATGTTGAAAAATCTAAAAAATAATTTAAGACTACGGGGGTAAAAAGCAAGCAAATAAATAAGGGGGGTAAGAAAAAGGAGGGGTGATGGTATCCCCTCATTTGAGTTAACTGAGCTGCTGGCTTATGGAAGGAATGGAGGAAAGGAGGGACAGAATTGGTGGAAAAGATGGAGGAGAAAGTTGAGGACCCAGCAGAAAGTTTTTTCTTCTGGGATAAAAAAGCACCGGAGATCTTCCCCTGGAGGAGTTTAATCTAATTGAGAGGAACAAAACTCCGGAGGAGGAAGTAGAAAAAGCAAAAACCAGCGATTTTCAACCACACCCTTCAGGCAGATCTTTTTCGCAAAGAGTTGATGCTTTTTTATTTGACTCTCAAATACAATAACTTACATTAAATCTCCCAACCTAAATAAGAAAGACCCGAAATTTGCACACAAATTGGTCTTTTGCCGAAGATTCTTAGGCGGGGTGAATTCCCGCCCCTATCGGAGACGGCAACTGGCCAATCATGGGGCCGGGCATTTAGCCCTGCCAGCAGAGTTAGGCAACAGCAGATTCTCTTTTTTTATTTTTTTGTTGCAAAACCAATTCAAATGGATTATCCTTAAAAAGGGGAGGAGGCGTATCAAAAAAGGGAAGATGTTTAATCGATTTTTGAAAGGACAAATATGAGAAAAGTTGCCTTCATATTTCTTTTTTCCATCGGCTTGATAGCTTTCCCTGCGGGGGTTGTCTCGCAGACCGACTTCGGATATTTGGAGGAAAAGGAACCCCTCTTTTTCGTAGACCACGCCGCCTTCCGAGAACCTACCGGGGAGAAGTTCAGGCTGGAGGTGTATTACCAGATCTTCACCAAGGCTTTAACCTTTGTCAAGGAGGGGGATAAGTTTAAGGCCTCCTATGAGGTTCAGGTTTTCCTTTCCAATAAGATCAACAAACAGGTGACCGGCACCTCGATGGAGGAGGATTACGTGGTGGAAAGCTATGAGCGAACCCGTTCGCCTTCCGATTTTTTGATAAATCAACTCACCCTTCCCCTTTATTCGGGCAGATATAAGTTAAGGGTAAAATTGATTGATCGCAACTCTGGGTCTGTATTCGAACAGGAAAAGGATTTCAAAATTCCCTCCCGCAAGAAAAAAAAGATTTTGTTTTCCGACATCCAGTTTATTCGTCAGCTTTCGGACAGCACGGGCAAATCCAGATTCAACAAGAGGGGTAAGGAGGCTATTCCCAGCGTATCGCGAAGTTACGGCGATTCTGAGCCCACACTGTTTTTTTACTATGAGATTTATGGTGGTCCTCAGAAGCCCCGATCTTTTCTTCTCAGCTATGTGGTCGACCATCTAACCCAAGCTTTCCTCTATCAGGAGACCACCACGGTTATCTTAGGACCGAAGCCATACTTCATCTTTGATAGTCTTTCTTTGGAAGAGTTTCCCTCCGGCTATTACTCTTTGAAGGTGACACTCTTAGAGAAAGGAAAGGAAAAAGCCCGGATGGAAAGGTCCTTTCAGATAGATTGGTCCTTTTTGAACCAGTTGAAGAACGAATATATCAAAGCCATTGAGCAGTTAAGATATGTGGCTTCCGAGGAAGAGATGAAAAAGCTGAAGGAGGCTCCAGAGGAGGAGCATCTGCAAAGCTGGTTGGAGTTCTGGAAATCCAAGGACCCCACCCCCAACACCCCGGAAAATGAACTGAAGGACGACGAGTACCGGAGACTAAAATATGTGAATCTGAATTTTGCTCTGTCCACCAAGGAGGGATGGGAAACGGATATGGGGATGGTTTATATGATATATGGGCATCCGGATGAGGTGGAAAAACATCCCTTCGATAGGGATGTGCGTGCCTTCCAAAGATGGTATTATTATAAGAAGAATCTGGTGTTTTTGTTTGTGGATCGCGGAGATGGAGAATATGAGCTTCAGCCACCTTACGACGGACGACCCGCCTACTATCGAAAAAGGTATTGAACTGAAAATTTGTGATTTCGATATGAAAGGAAAGAATCTATTCGAATGGAAAATGGTGATTTTCTTCCTTTGCACCCTTGGTGTTGCTTTCATCCAGGTTCGGGCCAAACAACCTTCAAGCTTCAGGATAGGATTGGACTATGCTTGCTTTCAAAATTTTGAGGACACCACCCAAAGTTACGTGGAGATCTACTATTCTTTCAACCGAAAGGAACTTGAATTTGTCCCTCAAGCGGAGGGGGTTTTAGCCACGGTTCTGATGCAGTTGACCATCCTTGATGAACAGGGAAACCAGGTGGAGAGCCGGATGTGGAACACCAGATCAAAGGTGAAAAGTAAAAAAGAGGCAGAGACGGTGGACTTCATGATCGTCGACCAGGTTGCTACCAGTTTGCCTCCAGGAAACTTCCGGATCAATCTAAAGGCTACCGACGTGAACTCCATGTCATCTGGCGAAGGTAGCATCGACGCAAAAGTGAAAAGATTTCACCCGACCAAGCTGGAGTTAAGCGATGTGGAATTCGCCTTTAGCATAGAGGGTGATACCACCGGGAGTCGTTTTACCAAGGCGGACCGAAAGATTTTGCCCAATCCCTCCAGGGTCTTCACCCACGAGGGCGGGATGGTCTATTTTTATGCTGAGCTTTATAATCTGGCGTGTGCTCCCCAAGCGAAGCCTGAATATGAGTTGAGCTTCAAGGTCTTAGATCCTTCAGGAAAGAAGGTGAAGGATTTCGGCAAGCAGACCAAGGTTAAGCCGGGAAGTTCTGCCGTTGTGATAAGTGGGATAAACATAAGCTCTCTTGCCGGTGGTGAATATGTGCTTCAACTTGAAGCCAAGGATCTGGAGACCGGAAAGAAGACTTCTTCTGCTAAGAATTTTATCCTTATCAGAGAGCCAACCCAGGAGGAACTTCTTGCCGAGGAGATCAAAAGATTCAAACAGGATGTGGTCTATATTGCCTCCCCGGGGGAGCTGAATATGTTCGATCAACTCAACTTTCAAGGTAAGAGAAACTTCATAGAGGAGTTCTGGCGAAGGAGAGACCCTGATCCTGAAACTCCAGAGAACGAATTTAAAATCGAACATTATCGCAGATTACGCTTAGCCAACCTTCTTTTTTCCCGCACTCAAGGCTCCAACGATGGATGGAATACGGACATGGGCCGGATTTACATTCTTTACGGTGAGCCCAGCGAGATAGAGAGACATCCCTCCACCCGTGAAGCCAAACCCTGGGAGCAGTGGAACTATCATGAACTGGAGGGTGGGGTGTATTTTATCTTTGTGGATGAGGATGGATATGGAGTATACAGGCTGGTTCACTCCACCCTTAAAGGGGAGGTGCAGGACAGGCAATGGGAGGAGCGGATCAAAAGCGGCTTAACCGACTAAAGGATCCCCAGATAGCCTTCGTGACTTGATTTTAAACTCTTGCTGAAAAACTTAAAAATAATTAAAGGATCTTTGAGAGCTGAAGGGCTGGGACGATTTCCAACTGAATTGAAAGAACCTTCTCCATTTTAGTTGTCCCTTGAGCCTGAGGGAGAGGCAAAAAATAGCAAAGTTTTCTTATACCTCAAATCCCACAGATATAAGGTTCTGCATCAGCAACCCTTTTAGAGAAGAGCCAGATGAAAAAATGTGCGGGAGGAACGGATAACCTTTTAATAAAAAGCTCAAGTTGGAGACGAAGGCTCCCATTTTGTAAGGGGTGAGAAACCATGAAAAGGATAGCTCTAACAGTTTCTTTTTTTCTGTTCTGCCTTCCCTGCGTCTATGCCGAGGTGGTCTCTGGTTATGGGGTCAAGACCGGCTTGGCTATGGCAAATCAGGAGTTCAATTATACTGCGGGATTCGATCTCGACACCAAAAACAGGACCGGATTTGATTTCGGCTTGTTCGTGGAATGGTTCGATTTGCAATCCTTCAGTGGGTTAACCGAAGTCCATTATGTTCAAAAAGGGATGATAGAGGAAGATGTCAGAACTAATGAATGGGGCCTTCCGGTCGGAACAATTAAGTTTAACCATCAGGTGGATTATCTTTCGATTCCTCTGCTTGTAAAAATTACACAGAAGACCAAGCATCTTTCCCCATATTTGTGCGTTGGTCCCCGATTTGACTTCCTGCTGGGCTACAAATCGAAGCTGATGAAAGCAATATATGATAAATTTAAGAATATGGATACGGGCGGAACCGTGGCAGTGGGGGTAGAAAGCAGAACCCGGCCAATCAAGATGCTTTTAGAGCTCCGATATAGTCCTGATCTCACCTTTGCTTATCAGACCGATCTGCTAAAGGTAAAAAACCATTCCTTTGAGCTCTTATTGGGCCTCAAGCTATAGTTCCTGCATCGCTTGTTTGGAGTCTACAAAAGAATTGTAGACTCCAGGATAATGCGCATCGTGAATGAACGACCAAGGTGAGTTTAGACTTATCCTTGAAACATCGCAAATACTTTGTTAAGGCTGAAAGGTTTTAATTTCACCTCCCGACTCTTTTGTTCTAAGGAATTTCTGCAAGGACTGGGCGGAGCCTGTTGACGGTCAACATCTAAAACTCCTTTCCCATCGATATTCCGTTCACCTCCAGACGGTCCGATTTTGATCGAGCCTCAAGATGCAAAGTTTTTTTCAATATCAATCCTTGCCATTTGGCTTAAAAAGGCTATAATATACCACCATGATCGTAACCTCAAACCTTACCAAGATCTTCCGGGATAAAAAGAGAGGCGAAATTCGTGCGGTTGATTCAGTCAGTATAGAGTGCCAGCCGGGACGAGTCTTTGGACTTTTGGGCTTAAACGGTGCGGGGAAAACCACACTTATGCGTCTTTTATCCACCATCCTCAAGCCCACCTCAGGCACAGCCAAGGTGGCAGGCTTTGACATTCTTGAGCAACCGGAGAAGGTTAAGGAAAAGATCGGGTTCTTATCATGTGAGACCGGGCTTTATCATAGATTGACCGCAGAAGAGACCGTGAACTATTTTGGCAGATTAAATGGTATGAAAGAGGACCAGCTTAAGAGGAGGGTGGATGAGATGTTTGAAAGATTTGATATGAATGAATTCAGAAAAAGGCGGGTGGACAAGCTCTCCAGCGGGATGAAACAAAAGGTCTCCATTGCCCGAACCTTCATAAATGACCCGGAGGTCTTGATCTTGGATGAGCCCACCTTGGGTTTAGATGTGGTCACCTCTCGAGGCATAATAGACTTCATCAAGAAGTCCAGAGGGTCCAATAGGTGTATTCTCTTCTCCACACATGTCATGTGGGAGGCCCAGAAGCTGTGCGATGATATCGCCATCATACATAAGGGGAAAATACTGGAGGTAGGGACCCTGGAACAGCTCAGGTCGAAAACAGGTCTGAATGATCTGGATGATATATTTGTTAAGATCGTGGGAGAATAAATGAAAGATTTCTCTGCAAATTTGCATGGTGTGGATCCGATAAAAATGATATTCTAAAACCTCACCCACAATTCCCCTCCATAAAATGGAGAAGGGTCCCGGAAGGAGAGGTGAAAAAAAACAGGAAGATAAATGAATCTCAGAAAGGTAAAGATAATCTACTTCAAGGAGATGTTGGAGACGTTAAGGGATCGACGCACCCTCATCTCCACCATACTGGTTCCCATAATCCTCTTTCCCATTCTGATGTTCGGAATGAGTGCGGTGGTGGTGATGATGATGAAAAAGACCGAGGCGGAGGCCACCAAAATTGCGGTGATCGGGGAGGAGTTTGCCCCCTTCTTCGTTTCTGGTCTTCTTGAGGGAGAGGATTTTCAGAAGGTGGAGGCAGAAGATTTTAAATCTGCCCTGAAGGAGAAGGAAATCCACGCCGCCTTGGAATTTCCATTCGATTTTGAGGAGAAGCTCAAGCTGGGGAGAAGTAGCGAAGTCATCATATATTATGATGGTGCTGAACTCAGATCAAGCATAGCCAAGGAGAAGCTGGAGGGGAGGTTGAAGGATTATCAGGATAGCTTGGTGGGAGAGAGGCTAAAGGAGCGTAATATTAAGGAATCGATTTTGCATCCCATAAAAATCACCGGGAAAAACCTTGCTCCCAAGGAGAAGATGGGAGGGTTCATGCTGGGGATGTTTTTGCCTTACATGATCGTAATTTTAGCTCTGATAGGTGGGATGTATCCGGCCATCGATCTGACCGCGGGAGAGAAGGAGCGGGGAACCTTGGAGACCATACTGGTGACACCGGTTTCCCGTCTGGACATCGCCGCTGGGAAGTTTTTAACTGTTGTGTCCGCCTCGGTGATCACCATACTTCTGTCCACCGCCAGCATGAGCGTCTCCGCCACTATCGGTTTTAGTCAGATGAGCCAATTTGCTTCCGAACCGATCTCATTTGTTATAAAGCCCCTTTCTGTTCTTCTGCTTTTACTCTTGATGCTTCCTTTAGCCGCCCTTTTCAGCTCCGCTCTCCTCTCGGTGGCCCTTTTCGCCAAAAGCTATAAGGAGGCGCAAAGCTACATCTCTCCGCTGATGTTTGTGGTTATCCTGCCTGCAATGATCTCCTTCATCCCGGGAATCGAACTGAACTGGGGTCTGGCTTTCGTCCCCATAGTCAACACCTCCTTAGCCACTCGTGAGGTACTCTTGGGAACCTTCCGCTGGAGTCTTATCGGATTGATCTTCGTTTCTACGTTCATCTATGCCTCCTTTTCCATCCTGGTGACCAAAAGGCTCTTTGAGAGGGAGGAGGTGCTGTTCCGAACCTGATGGTCCGAAAGAATGTTGATTGGCTCTGGCAGACAAATCTGATTCACAGAACCCAAAAACCGCTTTTTCGCTTTAAGAGATGAAAAACCGCTTATCTGCCAAAATTCCCAAAAACATTTTTCTTTTGGGTTTGGTCAGCTTTCTGACCGATGCCTCATCGGATATGATCTATCCGATTCTTCCTCTGTTTTTGTCGGATGTGTTAGGATCCAGCGTGCTTTTTATTGGTTTGATCGAGGGGGTGGCAGAAAGCACAGCCAGCATCCTGAAGATCTTCTCCGGGTGGCTTTCAGATAGATTGGGTCATCGTAAATTTCTTGTGGCTTTAGGTTACAGCCTTTCGTTTCTGGGGAAGCCCCTTCTCTCTGTGGTGACAGCCGGATGGCAGGTGCTGGTTTTGAGGTTTGCCGACCGTTTCGGTAAAGGGGTGAGAACGTCGCCCCGGGATGCTTTGATCGCAGACTCTGCCGCCGAAGAACACCGAGGTTTGTCCTACGGTTTTCATCGAGCCTTGGATTCTGCCGGAGCAGTGGTGGGACCCCTTTTAGCCTTTCTCTTTCTCCCCCTGGTGAAGGGAAACTATCGCATCCTTTTTTTGATCGCCTCAGCCCCGGCCTTGCTGGCGGTTTTGATCCTGATCCTTTTTGTCCAGGAGAAAAAGAGATTAAAACAAAAGGTGGTCCGTCCAACCAGACCCAAGCTTTTCGATTTTGATCGTAAATTTAAGATATTCCTCCTTGCCGCCACCATATTTACCTTGGGCAACTCCAGCGATGCGTTTTTGTTCTTAAGGGCCAAGGGTCTAAACGTTGATGTGATTTATATTCCGATTCTGTGGCTGATCTTGAATTTAGTCTACGCTCTGGTCTCCTCACCGGCAGGAGCACTTTCGGACCGAATCGGGAGAAAAAATCTCATAATCTCCGGGCTTTCGGTTTATACCCTGGTCTATTTGGGCTTCGCCTGTGCCACCCGCTCCCTGCATGTATGGATCTTATTTGGCATGTATGGACTCTATTATGGTTTAGCGGAGGGAGCCATGAGGGCTTATGTGGCCGATCTGATCGGGGAAGAAAGGCGAGCAACTGCCTTCGGACTCTATCATGGAGCTGTGGGATTGACCGCACTTCCGGCCAGCTTGATTTTTGGTTGGCTATGGCAGACGGCAGGGGTCTCCGTCGCCTTCGGATTTGGCGCGGGGTTGGCTTTTTTAGCTCTATTGATATTAAAATTTGGGGTTTAGACCGGTGGGATCAAAATAGCTATCTTTATCGTGTTTGAAACGAAGAGTTCCTCCGGTTAGAGGAATCTCACCTCCCATACACTTTTTACCGATTTCTGGTTATATTTTGTGTAATTCTTCCGATATATAAAATAAAGATAAGTTGTTATGCACCCGTAGAAAGGGAAGATTTTTGTGTTTTTAAAAGATTTTCCTTGACAAAGCGATCTAAAAAACGTATAAGTTAATAAGAAGAAATAAAAAGAAGTAAGAAAGTTGCAGTAAGTTTTTTGTTGGTTTGAGTTTTTCAATCCACGAAAACTTAGGCTCAATTTTCGTGGATTTTTTTTATCATATCGGCTTCGTGCTTCTTATGAAGGTCCTCTGATAAAAAGAGTAAAGATTCCAGTTGCAGGAGTTTGGTCGTAGAGCGAAGCTTTGAAAGGATTCAAATTCTCCGCATTGGAAAGTGGTAACCCAAAAACCTAAGCCTTATGAAAGGTGGTGAAAAAGTTTGGCGACCGGTAGAGTAAAATGGTTCAATGATTCCAAGGGATTTGGTTTCATCGAACAGAAGGATGGCGGTAAGGATGTCTTTGTCCACTTCTCCGCGATTCAGGACGAAGGATTTAAGACCCTCAGGGAAGGGGATGAAGTTAGTTTCGACATCGTTGATGGACCCAAAGGTCCGCAGGCGACCAATGTGGTCAAACTATAAATAAAGCCTGGGGGCTCATCTAACATAATTCGATGAGCCTCTGTGGCAAACCATTGATAGTTATCCATAACGCCCAAAAACCCCGAAAGGTTAACTTTAACCATTTCGGGGTTTTTAGTTATCTGAGATTTTTTGGTTCTTTCGTATTCCGGTTGCACCTTCATGATTTAAAACCACTACAATAACTTACATTAAATCTCCCAACCTAAATAAGAAAGACTCGATTTTTTTGTTTGGGTCCAAGCTTTGAGGAAAGGTATTCCTGTTCCATTTTCCTTAAAAGATCAACTCTTTGGTTTTGAGTGGAATCTG
>JAOZNS010000043.1:13855-15593 GCA_029933635.1 Candidatus Zixiibacteriota bacterium
TGTGTCCGGGATTCCCTCCGATGGATGGATATCGCAAACCTTCTGAGGCAGGGTTTGATCGGTGAAGACATCTTTGATGATCCGGGGACATTTATCCGTGGCTAAAAGCCCACTTTCCAGACATACGGTCTTGAAATATATTCCTGTAGGGATTTTGAAATGCTCCACCGGAAGATCCTGATGTGCCTTTATCATGAAATCGGTCCAAACCGGAAGCGCGGTATGAGCGCCGGTGACGTTTTTTCCGATGACCGTCTTATCGTCATAACCAATCCATACCCCGGTGGTGATTTGAGGAGTAAAGCCGATGAACCAGTTATCCATGCAGTTATCCGAGGTGCCGGTTTTACCTCCGGCGGGTCGGGTGAAGCCTCGGGCTCGAGCTCCGAAACCGGTGCCTCTGTTTATCACCGATTGAAGCATGGTGGTCATGATATAAGCAGTTTGAGCCGAGAGCACCTCCTCCCGCTTGGAGAATTCATTCTCCTCTAAGATCTTGCCGTAGCGATCGGTTATTTTTAGAATGTATTTAGGCTCCACCCTTATCCCTCCATTGGGAAACACGGAAAATGCAGAGACCATGTCCCACAAGGTTACCTCTGAGGTGCCCAAAGCTAAAGAGGGGTAGGGAGCAAGGGGAGAAGATATCCCCATATGAGAGGCGAAGAAGATGGTCTGTTGTGGGGTTACCTTCTGAATCAGTTTGGCTGAGACCACATTTATCGATTTAGCCAAAGCTTCCCGTAGGGTAACCGGTCCCCGAAAGATCAGATCGAAGTTCTCCGGACTCCACTCCTTTCCGTCATCCCCGACAAAAACGATCGGGGTGTCATAGATGATATCAGTTGGTCTGGCTCCGTTATCAATTGCGGCAGTATAGACGAATGGTTTGAATCCGGATCCAGGTTGACGAAGAGCCTGAACCGCGCGATTGAATTGACTCCGTTTAAAATCTTTTCCACCCACCAAAGCCAAGACATTACCAGTCCTGTTGTCCAGAGCCAGAAGAGCGCCCTGAATCTGCTTGTATATCCTCTTGTTTATGGGTTTTTCCCCGCTGGAGTCAACTACCACCAGTGTATAGTTTTCGTCTCTCAACGAGTGGGTCTTCTCCATTTGTTGCTGTAAGGCTTCCAGCTTTTTGAGCAAAGCCTCCTCTGCCTCCTTTTGTAGCCTCAGATTGAGGGTGGTATAAACTGACAACCCCCCACGAAAGAGAGCATCCTCTCCGTATTTTTTCTCCAGATATTGCCGCACCATTTCGGTGAAATAGGGAGCCTCACCCACAGGTGCGGAGGTGGGATGGATCTCCAGAGGAAGACTTTTCAAGGAGTCTGCCAGTTTTTCAGATATCTTGCCAAAATCTTTCATGGACTCCAACACGATGTTTCTCCTCTTGAGCGCCAAATCCGGATGATTGAGAGGGGAATATCGACCGGGACTTTTTGGAATGCCGATAAGAACCGCAGACTCCGAAATGCTCAGATCCTCCACATTCTTGCCAAAGTAAAGCTGAGCGGCAGCTTGCACTCCATAAGCTCCCCTTCCAAAATAACATTGATTCAGATACATCTCCAGAATCTCTTCTTTGGTGTAATTTCTCTCAATCTTTATGGCGGTTAGGACCTCCTTTATTTTGCGAGAGATGGTTCTCTCCTGGGTAAGAAACAGAGTTCGAGCTAACTGTTGAGTAATGGTGCTGGTTGCCTTTATCCGTTTTCCTGACCAAAAACTAACT
>JAOZNS010000224.1:0-3167 GCA_029933635.1 Candidatus Zixiibacteriota bacterium
TCATCCACTGGGGGTCGCCATACCCTTCTGGCGGTCAAAACCGGGGAATGCCTGAGCTTATAAAAATGGTTAAATAGAAGATCCATCTCCTCCTGTATCTTCTGCACATCCCTCAGGATATCCTTCTTGAAGTCGTCCATAAGCCACCTCATTGAATTTCTATTAAGTGAGCATCAATTGCTCCTTTTTAAATTTATCGACCATTCTCTATCTGGATTTCAATGCTATCGATGATTCCCTTCATCCAAGGAGCATCTTGAGGCATGGACTTTAAGTATGTGGTCAGGCAAGCCTTGGCTTCCTTCATTCTCCCAACGCGCGCATAGGTCATCCCCAACACCTTATAAGCTTCTATGTTGTTTGGATCCAATTTTATAGTCCTCTCCAAATAGGACACCGCCTGTTGGTATCTTCCTGCTCTTCCTAAGGTTTTGCCCAGGGTATAATAATAAATTGCCTTGTTGGGTTTCAAGCTGATGGCTTTTTTCAGATGAGAGATCGCCTCATCAAATCTTCCTGCCTCAGCCAAACACATGCCTAAGCTTCTATGCACCAGCTCCACATATGGACGATCGGGCGCCATCTGAATGGATCGCTTAAATGCTTCTATGGCTAAATCATATTGTCCTACCATTCGATACGCATTTCCCAGCGCTGCATAATAACGTGGAATTGGATTTATGGCAATAGCGTTTTTCCAATAATCGACCGTTTTCTCAAATTCGCCCTTATCCCTAAAATAGGCTGCCAGAGTTTCATACCCGTAAGCGGCTCTTTGTTCATCCATCTTCAAAAGGTCCTCCAGCCGATCAATTGCCTTCTTCTCAGATGCGTTGACCAAAACCCAGGGCAAAGTAAAGGTTAGGGAAAGGGTGAAAAGTATTACCGTCGCCCGACTCAAGCTCATCTTTGACTCCTCTCCGGTGTGTTCTATTTTCTGTTGTTCTCCGGATAAACCCACCCAAAGATATGATCCCAAAAGGGTTGCCCCCAAGCCAGAAAAGGCAAAAAGATCCCAGTCTCGAGCATATCCCAACTTGGGATCCACCAGAAGGGCAAAACAAAATGAGCCGAGGATCACCCAGCCAAGAAACCTGATCGTGTTCCCTTTAAAGTTGATCGTCTTCCAGAATAAAAGCAAAGGCACAAGCCACAAAACTGGACTCACCGGAGAGACCAAAAGCTGAAGGTTTAAAAAATCCAAAAGATGTGCCCAGGAGAAGAAGGAATAGGATCTCTCCCCATCTCCGAAGGGATAAATCAAAAAAGAACCGGAAGGTTGTTCTGAAAAGCTTATCTTCAGAAAGTAAAGCCCTGCTCCTACCATAAAGATCACACAGATCAGGATCACCATTTCAGTGAACTTAAACCTGCGGGTGGTCTGTTTGAGAGGTGGACTAACAGAAACAAAAGCCAAATAGAACAAGGAAGGCAAAACGAAAAGCGCAGATAGATGAAGGCTGATGGCTAAAAGCAAAAAAAGGGCTGGTGCAAAAAATCCACTTCCCCGTTTCAAATATCTTATTCCAAACAGAATATATCCGGTCAGGGCGACATACATGAAGGAATAGCTTTCGATATATCCAAAAAACAATTGATTTGCTCCCATGGTAACCAGAATTAAGAGGAAGAATGCTTTCTCCTTGCCTTCCTTTCCTAAGAGGTTACCGAAAAGAAGGATCAAAAATACAAAGATCGCTCCAGCCAAACAGCTCAAGACCGCATAGGAGGTGTAACCGTCCAGACCGAATAGCCGAGAGGTCGCAAGGTGTAGATAGAAATCAACCGGCTCGGTAATGGAGATCAGCTGTCCTAACTTAATCTCCCCAGCACGCAGGTATCCATCCCCTAAAAGAGGGGTCTTAGCCCTAAGAGCCCAGAAGATGAACAGGCTAAAGATGCTGATGGCTAAGTATTTAAGATGTCTGTTTATCTTTATCCATCTTTCTCTCATCCGAGTAAATATCTTTAAGATTATCTTATAGTTCCCCTCCCCCCAGAAAAGTGCTGTTATGGTTTTATTAACCTGCGGAATTAAAACCACTACTCCTATGGCCGACAATACAAGTCGGAATCCAAGAGGGAAATAATGGAGCTGGCTTATTCCCCATAGCCGTTCACCAGGAAAAAATGAAGCTATCAGGTGAATCAGGATAAGAAAAAAACAGCAAAAGCTAATTATTTTTTCGGCTTTGCTCATACGTTGAATCTAAAAAATATCACATCACCATCCTGCACCACATAGTCTTTTCCTTCCAGTCGCAACTGTCCCTTTTCCTTAGCCTTGTGAATCGATCTCAGCTCCCACAGTTTATCAAAATTTATTACCTCTGCTTTGATGAAGCCCTTCTCCATATCGGTATGAACAGCTCCTGCCGCCTTTATGGCCTGGGTATCCTTAGGGACGGACCAAGCCTTAACCTCATTCTGGTTGGCTGTGAAAAAAGAGATAAGATTCAAAAGTCTGTAGGAAACATCTATCACCCGCTTGATGGCCAGCTCCCTTAGTCCCAAATCCTCCATGAAGGCATACCTCTCCTTCTCCTCCAGTTGAGAAAGTTCCATCTCCAATTTGCCACAGATGGAGCAAACAGAATACCCTTTGACTTTCTCACCTTTAACCATCTGTAAGCACTCTGCCTCCAAACGCTCTTTTTGAGCTTGTTGTTTTTCATCCATGTTTAGAATAAGGAGCAGGGGTTTCAATGAAAGAAAAGCATATCCCCGGATCAATTTTTCCTCTTCTGAAGAGAGCTCAAGCTCCCTTAAGGGGATTCCCTGCTCTAAGGAGTCTTTGAATCGCTGCAGAAGATGAAGCTCCCTTTTTTCGCTTTCGTCCTTGGAGCCTGTCACCGATTTCGCCAATCGTCTCAATCTTTTTTCTATGATGTCCAGATCAATCAACATCAGATCCAGATCCAGATTTTTGATGTCTCTTTTAAAATCCACCGAGCCAGCCACATGCATCACCTTCTCATCCTGGAAAACCCTCACCACATGCGCCAGCGCATCCACCTCCCTCAAGGAATGGTAAAACTCTCCCTCTGAGCCTTTCTCTTTGGTCTCCTTTACCAGTCCAGCCACATCTATATATTCCACCTCGGCTGGCGTCACCTTCTTGGGATCATACAAAGAAGCCAGCTTGTATAACCTTTGGTCTGGAACCG
>JAOZNS010000224.1:3177-4264 GCA_029933635.1 Candidatus Zixiibacteriota bacterium
AAAATCTTGCAACCGCGGACAACCGTGACGACCTGGTCTGGAACCTTAACTATTGCCCTATTTGCCTCCTTGGTCCCCAAGGAGAACTCTCCCACCTTAGCCTGAGCTGAGGTTAGGGCATTAAAAACCGTGGTCTTACCCACAAGGGGAAGTCCGATGATCCCTATTTTCATGATCTGGCTTTCCTAAGTTAAATGTTTAGATCCTAATTTCCTTTACGCTCTGGCAAATCCGATCAGGCAAAAATCTTTTATTCAAATTAGCAAGGATCTTTTTATCCTTGTATTTGCCAGATGTTACAAAAACGGTCTTTACCTTCAGCTTCTTTGCTCCCCAAAGGTCGGAAAAAGGATCGTCGCTTATCATCACGCAATTCTGAGGTCTTATCCCGAATTGACTCATAGCCTTTCGGTAAATTTCTGGATTGGGCTTGCCGAAGACCTTGGCCTTCTTTTGAGCACTGTATTCTAAGGCTTTTGTCACCGCTCCCACCGAAGGAGAAAGTTCTCCTTTTTCGTCGTGATATATCCGATTGACGTGAAGCGCCAGTAATAAGGCCCCATCCTTAATCAGCGCCTTGACTGCCACCTTGAGCTTTTGATAATCAAGAGATGGATCCAAGCCTACCAAAACCGCCTCCACCTCACCATCTGAAGGGGTGATAATATCATTTTCATTCAGGTATTCTCTCAGTTGCTCAGTGCCGATCACAAAACAGCTCCTCAACTTTTTCTTTTTCATCCAGCTTACAGCAGTGTCGAGGCAGGTTATAAGATTTTCTGGTTGAAGGTCAAACCCCCGATTCTTTAGCTCATTGATTAGATCCTGAGGTTTATGAGTGGTATTGTTCGATACCAGCACAAACTGATGGAAGGAGGATTTAAAGGAATTTATCCACTCCACCGCCCCCTCCACGGGAACAAAGGACTTATCCTTTACAATGGTTCCCTCAATATCTACTATGTACAACCTTCTTCTCATAATCTTATTTTAAACCATTTGATCCCTTTTGTCAACCTGTTTGAAAGGCTGTGTCAACGCAAATCAAAAATGTCAGGTTTTCTGCAAATTTAAAATGTCAGTAATT
>JAOZNS010000225.1 GCA_029933635.1 Candidatus Zixiibacteriota bacterium
ACATGTATCGGGGCAGGCTGTGGACCATGCGGCAGTATGCCGGGTTTGGCACAGCCGAGGAGACCAACAAAAGATATCGGTATCTTCTAAAGCAGGGGCAAACCGGACTGTCCGTTGCCTTCGATCTTCCCACCCAGATAGGCTACGATTCAGATCATCCAATAGCCCAAGGTGAGGTGGGCAAAACCGGCGTGGCAATTGATACCTTGGAGGATATGGAGATTCTGTTCAAGGAAATCCCCTTGGACAAAGTCTCGGTCTCCATGACCATCAATGCCACCGCCTCGGTGCTTTTAGCCATGTATGTGGTTCTGGCGAAGAAGAAAAACCTGCCTCCGGAAGCACTTTCCGGAACGATTCAAAACGACATTTTAAAGGAATATATAGCAAGAGGGACCTACATCTTCCCCCCTAAACCTTCCATGAGGCTGATCACCGATGTCTTCAAGTTTTGCAAGGAAAATCTTCCCAAATGGAATCCCATCAGCATAAGTGGTTATCATATAAGAGAGGCGGGCTCAACCGCGGTTCAGGAGATCGCATTCACCTTAACAAATGGAATAGCCTATGTGAGATCAGCCATTGAGGCGGGATTGGATATCGACGAATTCGGAAAACGGCTCTCCTTCTTTTTAAACTCTCACAACCATTTCTTCGAAGAGATAGCAAAATTCAGGGCGGCACGAAGATTGTGGGCCAGGATCATAAAAGAGAAGTTCAAAGCCCAGGATGACAACTCCGCCAGATTTCGCTTCCATACCCAGACCGCTGGATGCACCTTAACCGCCCAACAGCCAGAAAACAACGTAGTCCGGGTAACCTTGCAGGCTTTGGCCGCGGTTTTAGGAGGAACTCAATCTCTACATACCAATTCAAGAGACGAAGCTTTGAGCCTGCCGTCTGAGGAATCCGCCCAGATCGCCTTGAGAACCCAGCAGATCATTGCCTATGAAAGTGGAGTGCCGGATACGGTCGATCCTCTGGGTGGATCCTATTATGTGGAGCATCTCACCAACCAGATAGAAAAGAAAGCAAAAGAATATATCGACTATATTGAAGAAAAAGGAGGCGCCCTCTGGGCTGTAGAATCTGGATATTATCAAAGAGAAATTCAGAAAAGCGCCTATGAGTATCAAAAACAAATCGAGAACAAAGAAAGAATCATCGTGGGCCTAAATAAGTTCGAAACCGAAAAAGAAGGAATTAAAGATATCTTCAAGACGAGTCCCGAAGTGGCACAAGAACAGATTAAGAGGTTAAAAGCGGTCCGGGAAAAAAGAAATAAAGAGAAAGTCAAAATTTGCTTGGAAAACTTAAGAAAAAAAGCTTTGACCGATGAAAATCTGATGTATCCTATAATCGAATGCGTTGAATGTTATGCCTCCCTGGGGGAGATATGTGATGTGTTAAGGTCGGTGTGGGGTGAATATCGAGAAAATGTGCTGGTGTGAATAGGTCCACAGTTGACGGTCCGCCGTCTTAAAAGTGAGAAAAAGTTGTGAAGTTGAATAAAATTGAACATATTGGGATCGCAGTAAAGGATATAAAAGAAGCATCAAGATTTTATGAAGATGTTCTCCGGTGTCAGATTTCAGAACAGATTGAGGTTCCGGAAAGGAAAATAAAGATAGCCTTTACAGAAATCTCTGGGGTCAAGCTGGAATTTTTAATGCCCACAGATAAGGGGAGCGTGGTAGCAAAGTTCATAGAAAAAAGAGGCGAGGGGATTCATCATATCTGTTTTGAAGTGGACGACGTTGAAAAAGCGACAGCGGAGCTAAAGGATATGGGCGTGGAATTGGTGGATGATAGTCCAAGATTGGGAGCAGAGGGGAAAAAGATAATCTTCATCAAGCCGAAAAGCACACATGGGGTTTTGATCGAGTTGAAGGAAAGGTAATAACCTCTCCCCCTATCTCCCCCTCTCCATGAAATGGAGAGGGGGACGGGAGTGAGGTAATTCGTAGGTCGACTTTCCAAAGTCGACACATTCAGTAACCAGTTGGTATTTGGTAAATCAGAATCGAAAAGCAAAGATATACAATTTGTGGATGAAAAGCCCAGATTGGGCGTGGAAAAAGATAAGATCGTTTCCCTTCAACCTAAAAGTGCGTTTGGAGTTTTGATTGAGTTAAAGCAAAAATAAAATTTGTAAAATTAAAAATTCAAAATTTTGTCACAAAAGCTTTTTGATATTTTAATTGCAATTTTGAATTTGTCTTTTTGCATTTTTAATTTAAGTGCGGAGCACGATCATGGGAATTTTCGAGTTGATGGAAAAGCACGGTCATGAGGAGCTTTTGTTCTGCTACAATAAGCCCACAAAACTGAAAGCGATAATCGCCATTCATAATTCCACTCTGGGAAATGCCATCGGTGGATGCAGGTTATGGAGATACAAGTCTGAGGAGGAAGCACTTCTGGATGCCCTGAAACTTTCGGAGATAATGACCTATCAGTCGGCAGTGGCAGATTCTGATACAGGTGGTGGAAAGGCGGTCTTGTGGAAGGATTTTGATGGGGAGACCGATGAAGCTTACTTCCGTGCATTTGGAAGGTTCGTTGAAGGATTAAAAGGAAGATTGATTACCTATCCAGACCTGGGAACGGATACCCAAGAGATGAAATACATAAAGAGGGAAACCTCATATGTCCTTCCTTATGAGTCTGCCACCGGCATCAAGGCAGAAAGCGCAGATTTAACCGCTCATGGAGTTTACTGGGGAATGAAAGCGTGTGTTAAGGAGATTTACGGGATCTCCTCACTGGATGGTTTAAACATTGCCATTCAGGGAGTTGGAAGTGTGGGAAAAAGACTGGCTGATTGTCTGAAAAAGGAAAAAGCGAGGCTGATTGTTACCGACTTAAACTACGATTCAATAAAAGACGTGCAGGATAAATACCCCGATACCCTGGTGCTAAGACCAGATGAGATTCTCTCAGCTAAATGCGATATACTTTCTCCCTGTGCCCTGGGACCGGTGATAACTCGGAAGAACTTCCATCAGCTTAAATGCAGGATAATCGCTGGAGCGGCATACAACATTGTTGAAGATGTGAAACTATGCCAGAAATTATTTGAGGCTGGCATATTATATGCTCCTGACTTCGTGGTTAACGCTGGAGAGTTATTTCTGACTGAGGATGCACTTAAGGTTCTCTCCAAAGAGGAAGCATTGGATTCAGTTAAAAAAATCTATAACATAATGGTAAGGGTGATCGCCATCTCCAAAAAGGAAAATATCTCACCGTATGAGGCGGCTTGTAAGATGGCGGAGGAGAGAATCCAAAGGGTGGGAACGGTGAAAAGCATATTATGTTAAGTATTTTTTGTCAAGCTGAC
Organism: Candidatus Zixiibacteriota bacterium; assembly: GCA_029933635.1. Taxonomy (GTDB): domain Bacteria; phylum Zixibacteria; class MSB-5A5; order MSB-5A5; family SM1-73; genus SM23-73-3. The sequence continues at coordinate 3,344 of JAOZNS010000225.1, forward strand.
ATGCTTGACCTGCAAGACTTGAAAAATGTGCCAATTTAGGAGCATAAACGAACTGTTTGGTGATTTTAAACTACACCCAATATGGCGGATGACTGAAAGTGATATTCATAAAATTCATAGCCTATTAGAGAAGAATCGTGCAAAATAAAATCATCGCCATACTGTGTATAAAAGTGGACAAAAGGAAGAGCAAAGATTTCCTTAAATTCCTCAAATTGCCTTCGGCAACCTCTTTTATCTGCGAAACGTCAGTGAAATGCTACCGGGGCGAAAGAATGATTGAGCTAACTTATCTTAAGGTCCTCCGCAAGATATATGCTCGGCTGAGTGAAAGTAATGTGAACTGGGTAGTCACAGGGAGCTTCGGTTGTGCATTGCAGGGTCTGCCCGTTGAAGTCCATGATATTGACATTCAAACGGATAAGATGGGCACTTATGAGATTGAGCACCTCCTTTCCAAATTTGTTATCAAAAAGGTTACCTTTTCTTCTACGGATAAAATCCGTTCTCACTTCGGGGCGTTGATGATAGATGGGGTGAAGGTAGAAATTATGGGAGACATTCAGAAGCGCCTTGAAGATGGAGGCTGGGAGAGTCCTGTTGATTTGAAGCTCCACAAGCGAGTTATAGAGATTGAAGGAATGCGGGTGCCCGTGCTCTCTTTGGAGTATGAGCATCAGGCATATCTAAAATTGGGACGGGTAAAGAAGGCAGAGATGTTGAAGAAGTGGTTGCATGGTGAACATGGATCTTTGAATATCAGATCTCCTGAGAGAACATAAAGGGTTCATGCCATAGTTTTTTGTTTCATGAAGACTTCCTTTATGCTAAAAAAACCGGGTAACGTTTCAGCAGGTTTTTTGGGAGTTTTATAATATTTAAAATAGTTATCGGAATTATGAGCGCGTATAACGAAC
>JAOZNS010000226.1 GCA_029933635.1 Candidatus Zixiibacteriota bacterium
AAGATCCATAGTCATCCGCTGTGGTCCAGATCACCGCCTGATACAGCTCCAAAACGGAATCTGTGGGCGGACCCTGAGTTGCATAGGTCCATACATCATAGGGAATACCCAGCGATTCCAGAGGGGTAAGAAAGTAGCCTTGATAATCCTCTCCACCATCATCATCCACAAACAGAATAGGTTTCTGACCTATCAGAATCTGAAACGTATCCTGAGTTGAATAGGGTCCCCAACCGTTGATCTGGAGCATCATGTTAGCAGAATGCCCCTGAGGACAATTCTCGTTCACCTCAAACTCATAAGGGCTGAGAGAGCCACCGGTTCCACCAGCGGGTATGTCCGGATAGTCCGCACTCGAGACGGTAACGGTGACATAAGGATCAAGGGACAAAAGCTCAGCCGTTATCTCTATCTCACTAGCAGTTCCCTGATTTTCCAGGGTGATGTCCATCTCACAGGTCTCACCTGGATCGGGCTTACCGTTGTCATTTCCTCCGATGTCATCTGTTTGTTTGGAGAAGTAAACCAGGATCGGAGCATGAGCCACCACGTTCACGTTATCATAAGTCCAATTCCCGTTGGTGGCATAGATGTCCAACTGGAAGGTGATCATCTCCAGATCCGGCATTTCTGGAGAGACGGAGAAGACGAAGGCATTCTGGGATTCCACGCTTGCTCCACTGGGAATCTCTCCCCAATACGCGGAATCATCGATGATGGTGACCAACGGGTGAGTGGTGGAAAGAATGGCAAAGACTTCATGCGCGGTGGAATCGCCAAAATTTTTCAAAATCATCGGCATCTCAACCGTCTCTGCAAAGTCAACATCTCCGTCGCTGTTTCCCCGGCTCTCACCTAAGCTGTCATCGTCCACGATGTAGCTTTCGAAAGTAACGTAAGCATCCCCCGGTGGTATGACGTTTACCGAGTCCTCAAAGGGAAGCTCATTGTGGGCGGTGATGGTCATCTCCATGTAGCCCACGGTGGTGGGAGAGACGTAAAGGGTCACCTGACCACTTTCATCGGTGTATCCGGTCTCAAAAACCTCAAATCCCTTTCTGAGGCAGACCAAAGCGCCGTAGAGGGGACCCCTGCTGGAAGTCTCAACCGTTATCTCCACCGGATAGGAAGGCAACATCGGAATGGTGTTAGGAAAATCGACCAGCAGGGTATCGGCAACATAGGTCCAGATGTCCACTGACGGGTCACCATTGACGTTGTACATATCAAAATAGTATCGCACATTAGGCACATTACCATAATAGTCATAAAGATACCACAGAGCCTTATCGGTCATGGATGCCACCGAAAAACAGGTATCCTCAAAAGCCGCCTTAAACATCCTCTTCTCCAAGATGTCATCCTCATCCCAGTAGCTGGAGTTGGAGGCACCCCAGAAAGCTATAGCCCCTTTATTGGCGACCTTCACCCAGGTCTCGCCAAAGCATTCGGTCTCATCAAAGGGATTGGTGGAACATGCGTGGGAGAGCACCAGAGGATACATGTCCTGATTGGTTAAAGCCCTCACATTGTCTTGATCGAAAGGCACACAGGCCCACCCACCGGGATATCCGTGTCCGGAATAGCAAACCACGCTCATGCCAGAGTTTACACTATTGGTGATATCGGATGTGCTCCCGCCTAATCGCTCCCAGATGCTATCCACCAACACTCCATTCGGCACAAGATAATTTTGGATCACATAGCGATGAGTATATTCAGCCAGTTGCCCCATATCTGAGGAAGCAATGAAACATTCATGTCTCATCCATTCCAGATCATCAGAGGTTGGATTTTCATAATACAAGAGTTTGTTTACCATATCTGTCGCCTCAGTTGTATTTCGAACCGGGAATCTGGCCCGAAGAATATCGGCAAACATATCTCCGTCCATCTGCACGTAGTAAAGGTCGGTGGCGCTATAGCTGTAGGTGCCGTTATAGGTGGGAATCCATCCCACATCACCAAACAAAAGCACATAGGTAGGAGGGATTTCCCAATTATCATAGGCATCCTGGATGTAGTTTTTTATGCTGGTGGTGGAGCTGCCCGTCTCTGAGGTTGGTGCCACCGTCACGTGGAAGCCTTTTTTCCTCTTCCATTCTGCCAGAGGAGTTGCCTGAGACTCAAAATCATCATGCACTATGATGAGGTATCCTATGGGCAAAGCTGGCGCCCCCTTTATTATGTCTTGATAGGCTGAATAATTGATGAAAAGATCCTGGCACATCTCCTCAAAGGGTGGGGAGGAGTAACGATAGAGCATGTTCTCAGTTTGAGACCTATCCGAACCTTCCAGATTTACCCGCACCCTGACATGGGAATATAATTTTACCCTGCTCAAAGCGGGATTGTAACTTACAGGACATATCTCCACGGTAACGAACCTGTGTCCACGGATTACTCCCACCTCCCCCAAGTTAACCAATTCCGCAGGATAAAAGCTATCTTTCTGGTATGCTTTCTGGTCAATGACAAATTCAGCCTTCTCCCAGGCACCCTCGATTTTAGGAATGGGAGGTTGAACCGGGAGGATTCGATTCCTTATGCCCAATTCCTCTAAGGATTTCTCCTCAAACTCAGAGGAGACCACCTCCACACTCACCTCCGCTCCGTATGGAATCTGAATATGTTTCCGAATCATCGGCAACCTTGGCTCGCCTATGAGGTTGGTGATGCCACACTCCGGGATGGTAACTCGATTGAAAACTCCTCCTTTGGTGGTCATCTCTTCAGACCACATGCCGAAGATCTCAACATCAAAGACCACCTGTTGGAAATCGGACCGAAGGAGATCGATTTGGGGAACTTTTTCCGTCCCTGTGCCAAACTCTATCCATTGTGGTTCTGAGTCAGCCCAGATGGAGGTCGAACCGAGGAAAAACCAACCTACGAATAAGATTAGGACACCGGTGAGCTTAAGTCCATCCAATACCTGAAGGTTATTTAAAGCTTTAAAGACTAACATGGGGACCTCCTGTAAACCTAAGATTAAAAGGTATATTTAGCAAAGGTATAGAACGAAAATATGGTAATGGAGCTATTTAGCGCGCCAAAATCTTTCTTCTCTTCAGGTTTCTAAGTTATGTCTAAATTTAAGATAACAAAAAGCTCATCTTTGTCAACCATTTAAATGGGCTCAAGTTGCAAGATTTTTGAACTTTTGCATAAATCCAATTTAATAACTTTCCCCATTTATTTTAGAGAGCTTTTTAAAATATCGGATTTATGGTAAATATCTCTATCTTAAGCTTCAACTTTCCGGAGACTATTCAGGCAGGATCTATTCTTGCCACGATAAATTTTACATTTTCGTATAGATCGCATTACATCATACCATATATCAGACCATAGGAATCCAACACCTTGGCTGGATTTTTTAACATCAACTACATGGTGACGATCCTTCTCTGAATAGATAGTTGACCAGATAAACTACATCACCTAAGTCCACGGTATAATCACAGTTAACATCACCGGATGCCAGAGGATCCGGGGAATCACCATCCCGGTAAAGATAATTTATCAACATAACCACGTCGCCGACGTCCACGGTTTCATCTCCATTCACATCGCCGCGAATGAAGTAGATAAAGTGCCAGGTTTGGAGAGACCAGGTCTCCGCACCCCAGTTGTCATAAGCTCTCACCTTCCAATAATACCTGTCAACATGTAAAGTGTCTGTAAGCTGACTACAAATCAAGCTATCATATACAGTGGTTGAATCGGGATGAAAATCCGCGACGGTGCTTAAATAAAGATCATATCTTATCTGATCGCTCAAATTGACGTCATAGGTAGTTGCCCAATCAAACTCTACAATACTTGAAGTCGTCTCGGCATCTGCTGGCGAGAGAAGAGGGAAAGGATAAGGTGACGAGTTGCCGGGGATTTGCCTCAAGTTCATTAAGATAGAAACACTATCATCTAATAGATTTACCACAGCCAGGTCCAAATCTGAGTCTCTATCTAAGTCCGCACAAAAAACGCAACGAGGACGGCTTCCTGTACCGCAGTCAGCTTTAGTTTGAAAAGTTCCATTTCCGTTGTTTTTTAAGATAGAAACAGTGTTGCTATTCTCATTTGCCACAGCCAAGTCCAAATCTGAATCTCCATCTAAATCTGCACAAAAAACAGATATAGGATAACCTTCTGCTCCGTAGTCAACTTTAGTTTCGAAAGTTCCATCTCCGTTGTTTTTTAATATGGAAACATTGTCGCTATTCATGTTTGCCACGGCTAAGTCCAAGTCTG
>JAOZNS010000227.1 GCA_029933635.1 Candidatus Zixiibacteriota bacterium
ATTAAGCACGCCGCCAGCGTTCGTTCTGAGCCAGGATCAAACTCTCCGTAAAAATTATTCTATTCCGTTTAGGCGTTTGCAAGGATTTGCAACTCTCTTCCGGAATTGACCCTTCTGGCTTCGCTCGAGCACGCTATTTAATTTTCAGAGAACAGTTCTTTCCTTTTTCAAAGAAAGAATCTCAGACAAAAAAATCTGCCGACAAATACCAACCCAGGCAGATTTTTAATTTAATCCGCTTTTCGGTATTTGTCAAGTAAATTCTTTATAAATCTTTTCTGTCAAAATCCACCTAATTTTCCTATTCGTCTAATCGTCTGAGTCCTAATCTAATATCGGCATCTTTATAATAATAATTTAACCTTTACCTGTCAAGTCCTTTTTATAAATTTTTGTATTTTCAAAACTACTACTACTGAACATCCGTCAAATTTGTTTGAGCCTCCCGAATTTTTAATTTTCTAAGTTCGACACTCTTGGGACGTTTATCACTCTCCATTAAGTATACGTGCAACTCCCCGACGATTTTAACATTCCATATCTTTGGTAGGCTTAATAGAAGCCCTCACACCTCAGAATTCCTCTATTTTCTTTTTTCAAACCGATGAGGTTTTTTTCTAAGCTCAAGAAGCTCCTTTGAGAATTTCTTGGCTTTCCTTTACAAACAAGCCTTTCCTCTTCTCTGGGTCTTAAGAAAAACTCGCCTTCGATCTTGTAATGACCAAATGCATGTGGGACACCTTAGTGGAGCTTTTTTAATATAGTTTATGGTGGATGGTGCTTAGGGTTTTGTATGGATCCTTTAGGTAAAAGGGACACTTAGATCAGGCCCACTTTTAGTCGTCTGGCAAGTTTTATTTTCAACAGATGGTCTAAACAGAACGCCGGTAGAGTTTGTATTTGGGAGAGATGGTAGGATCGCATTCACGAATTATCACCCATGAAGTTTTGTATCCCTTGTAACTTTCTCTTCGATCGATGCTAAACCAGATGACCTACTGAATTGCTTTAGTTAGAGGATGGGGAGTGAAGGGAAGGAATCGATCTCATAGAACTCATCCTCGATTATTCCACAAGCGGTCTTTAACATCGGCTTGGTAGATATGGGCTCCGGGAGGGATGGCATCATGCACCAATCCTTTGCCGACCAAGACCGGATGAATTCTGATCCGTTGTTAGTTTGAAACCAACAGTTTCTGAGATCTGCTCCACATTTTTTAACCGGAAGAAGCAAAATTTTTCTTGCTCATCTATAAACCATCCCATCATCTCCATTCTCCATCATTTCTATCATGCCCTTACTTCACTCCTCTTCCTATCTCTGCCATATGCCTACAGGTCTGTTGACTCAAAGAAGGAGATACCATCTCCCTTCCCTTTCCCAAATTTTTTCAATTTTTTGTTGCTAAGGGGGTAAACTTATCGTATTTTCAAAAAAATCTTACAAGGAAGCGAGCAGATGTCTTTTCTGGATCTGGACACAAAAAAACTTTCGAAGATATTGGTGGCTTTCATCAAAAATTTTTGTCACAAAACAGGTTTCCAGAAGGTGGTGGTGGGGCTTTCTGGGGGGCTGGATTCCGCGGTGGTGGCCTACCTTGCTTGTAAAGCCTTAGGGAACAAAAACGTTTTAGCCCTGATCCTGCCATACAAAGATAGCAATCCCGAGGGAATCAGAGATGCTCAAATGATAGCAAAGACTCTGGGAATAAGAAGCAAATTGATAGATATCACTCCCATGATAGAGGAATACTACAAGCGCTATCCCGATAGAAACCGTATCCGAAAAGGAAACAAGTTAGCTCGAGAGAGGATGTCCATACTTTACGACTTTTCCGCCAGAGAGAAAGCTTTGGTCATCGGCACCGGCAACAAGACCGAAACTCTCCTGGGATATTGCACCCTGCATGGGGATGCGGCATACGCCTTCAATCCCATAGGTGATTTATACAAATCTCAGGTGCGGCTTTTGGCAAAACAATTGGGCGTCCCCAAGAAGATCATAGACAAAGTTCCCAGCGCTGATCTGTGGAAAGGGCAAACCGATGAGGGGGAACTGGGAGCCACCTACCAACAGATGGACAAACTTTTATATTATCTGGTGGATAAGAAATATAGCGTGGCTCGGTTGAGGAAACTGGGGTACAAATCTTCCTTTATTAAAAAGATAGTGAACATAATGAAAAGGAACGAATTCAAAAGAAAACCACCTGAGATTGCTAAAATAGACTACAGTGAGGTTATGATTAAATGAAAAAATAGGATTTTGCCCTCGCTTTGGAAAGTCAAATCTTAACTTAACCGCATCAGGGAGGTTTTATTCATGAGGATTCTTTTAATCAATCCACCTGCGGGAAGCATCTATCATTTCCTCAGACTGAAAAGTCCCCCTCTGGGGATCGCATATATCGCCGCCTGTCTGCATCAGGTGGGGCACCAAGTGAAGATCGCAGACCTGAATGTGGAACCTATAGATTATAGAAACCTGCCTTACCATGATTTTGATCTGGTCGGGATATCGGTTGACACCATGCGTTACCCAGTAGCTTTGAAAATAGCTGAAGCGGCTAAACGAGATAAAAGGACGGTGGTGGCAGGGGGACAGCACGTCACCTTCTTCGATTCCGAAACCCTCTCCACCGGGCTGTTTGATTTCATAGTCAGAGGAGAAGGTGAGCTGACCATGCTGGATCTTGTGAAGCATCTGGAGGAAGGAAACTCCTTTGAAGAGATAAAGGGGATTTCCTTTCTTCGTGAGGGGGAGGTAATTCGAACGCCAGCCCGACCTTTGATTCAAGACTTAGATTCCCTTCCCTACCCGGCTCGTGAACTTCTGCCTCTCCACCGGTATACCACCAAGCTTAGTGGACGTTTCTTGGCTGCTGCTTTAACCTCCAGGGGTTGCCCTTTCAACTGCGAGTTTTGTGCCTGCTCTCAATTCTTTGGTAGAACCTGGCGCACTCGCTCGGTGGAAAACGTGATGGAGGAGCTTCAATTCTTGCGCAAAAAATATGGTTACCGGGCTGTAGCGTTCTTCGATGACAACTTCACCTTAAATCCTAAAAGGATGATCAAATTCTCAGAAAGCATCCTGCAAAGGAGATGGGACCTTTATTGGTGGGCCTTCTCTCGTGTCGATTCGGTGGTGAAACATGAAGATGTGGTCAGATTGATGGCCAGGGCGGGGCTGAGGCAAGTATTCGTGGGGTTTGAAAGTGGAAGCCAGGAGGTGCTGGATCAGATTGGGAAGGACCTGGATGTGGATAAGGCTTTCCGGGCGGTGGAGATTTTAAAGAAATACAAAATCAGCGTCTGGGCCAGCTTCATCATCGGTGCCCTAAACGAGACCAAAAAGATGATAAAACAAACCATAAAATTTGCAAACAGGCTGAATCCGGAATTTGTTCAATTTGGAATTCTCACCCCCTATCCCGGAACCGTCCTGTACGAGAAGGTGAAGAATCGCTTGATCACCACCAACTGGAAGAAGTTCTGGGGTGGCGATCCGGTAATTAAGCTGGACAAGCTTTCGGCCAAAGAGTTGAAGAAGCTTTTCTGGAGAGCTCACCTCTCCTTCTATGCCCGACCCAAAAGGTTGTTCTCGGTGGTTTTACCTTTTTTCCTGAGGACTTCAAAAGATAGCCGGAAAAGGAACCAGATTTTGGCAAAGCCCGATCTCAGCCAGAGATAAGATAGCTCTTAGGAGGTTTATATAGTTAAAATAGCCGTGATTCTAACTTTATTAGTACAGATAAGCTTATGTTAGCCAGCTAAATAAAATGGAGGTAAATGAATTATGCCAATATGGGGTCGAGTTACGAACTGCGAATGTGCATGTAGTGGTAGAGACGAGAAAACATCGTTTGTAGTAGATTCTGATGGTACGTATATTTGTACAAATTGTGGGCGCCGTAGATAACATTTATTAAAACAAATATTTTCCCGTTGCGTCAGGACTAGGTCCTGACACAACCTTGAATTTTGCTTGGTGATCTAAAAACTTGATAAAGGGAGAAGGTAATGAGAGGCATTGAAAGAATATTTGTGACGGTAGTCTGGATAGGGTTGCTGGTAGTTGGACTTGTCGGCTCAACCACTGCGCAGAAAGTAAACGGAACTGAGGAAGCAATTGGTAGAATAGAAAGACCTTCACATAAAAGGCTTTCTATTACCGTTGACTCCCGAATTGAGTTATTGGCTGTAGTT
>JAOZNS010000228.1 GCA_029933635.1 Candidatus Zixiibacteriota bacterium
AAGGAAGGATACGTCCTGCCTTTATGGAGCGGTAGGCGTCATCAGCATTTTGGGGTTCGCATCCGATCACCTTTATTCTGGGATTCATCGATCTGGCGGTGATTGCAGCTCCGCTCAACAACCCTCCACCACCCACTGGAGCCAAAATAAAGTCGAGGTGTGGAATCTCCTCCATAAACTCCAGGGCAACTGTTGCCTGACCGGCGATTATCCGATAGTCATTATAAGAATGGATGAAAGTGGCTTTTGTTTTGCGGATAACCTGTTCTGCCGTGCTTTCACGTGAAGCCAGATTCGGCTCACAAAAGGTGATGGTGCCGCCGTAACCTCTAACTGCAGCAATTTTCACCGGAGACGAATCGGAGGGCATCACCACCATGGCCGGGATCCTGCGTTTGCTTGCCGCAAGCGTCAAGGCAGCACCATGGTTGCCGGATGAGTGAGTAACAACTCCACAGGGGGCATCTTCTTCCGGGAGAGAAGATATGGCATTGCAAGCACCACGAAATTTAAAAGAGCCTGTTTTTTGAAAATTCTCACATTTGAAAAAAAGCTTTGACCCCACCATATTATCCAGAGAGGCGCAGGTTAAAACAGGAGTGTGGATTACATATGGGGAGATTCGCTGATGGGCTTTACGGATATCATCCAGATCAGGTGGTTCCGCTTGCTTTTTCACTTCCTTCTCTTTTTTTCAACCGGTCACGGAGATTAAAATAGATGAAGGCTGAAGTCAACCATTATTTTCTCTTTCAAAAAACGACAGGATTTATTTCTCACTTCAACCAGAAAGAATTCGGGTTTTTCCCAGTGTAACACCCGAGTGTGGAAAGGTGAGATTAAGATTAAAAAGTTTTGAGGATGATTTACCGGGCTGACTTTTTTAAAGCCTCCTCCGCCTCCTTCTTTTTTCCCAACCTGGCGTAGACGATGGCCAGATAGCCCCAGGCTTCCCGATCGGTGGGATCGGATTCCACCACCTGCTCCAAAAAGGAGCTGGCCTCCTTCCACTTGCTCTGGCTTATCAGAGAGAAGCCCAGATATTTCGCACTCTCCATATCGTTTGGATCAATCTTAAGGCATTTTTTAAAAAACTCTTCTGCGCGGTTGAAATCCTCTTTCTGTTCTTCACCCTTATCAAGAATTTGGGCTCTTCCCACATAAATAAGCCCCAGATGGAAAAATGCGTCCTTATCATCAGGATCGATCTCGGTGGTCTTTCGGAAATCTCCCTCCGCCTTAACAAAAAGCTGATCATACTCCTCCCGAGCGGACCGGTGGCGCAACAAAAGCTTCTGATCCTTTGGATTTTCCTCCACGGAATCCTGGTAAGCTCTTAAAATGGGAATTTTAGCTTGAGCTTCGGCTAAGAACAGAAGTCCCCGGTTAAAGTAGGCATCAGAATATTCCGGATCTATGGAGATGATCCTCGAGTAGGTCTGCTGTGCCTTTTCTGCCTCACCTTTTTGAGCATAGATCATGGCTGAGTTTACCAGAGCGTTAACGTTCGTGGGATCCTTATCCAGGATCCTTTCATAAAGGGCTAAGGCTTCCTCAAATTTTTGGGCACTCAACAAAGTTACCGCGTAGTCGTTCATCACATGTGAATCTTCCGGCTTGAGCTCGTAGGCTTTCCGGTAATACCCCAGTGCGGTCTCCACCTCTTCTTTGCGCACATATTCTGCGGCTAAATTCAGAAAAGATTCGTATCGAGTGGAATCCAGAAGGATGGCCAGCTGATAACGATCGATGGTTTTCTCCTCCAGAATATTCTCCAAATCCTCCAGCGCCGGCTTGGCTTGACTAAACATCTCATAAGCATCCCAAGAAAATCGGTTAGCCTCCCCCAAATCGGCGGAGAAGGCTTTGAGGCTGTCTTCGTATTCTGAATATCTGGAGAAATCGGTGAGAAGCTCCAGCTTATATTGAGCCACCACCTTTCGCCTTTTGGACAGGCGTATTCCTGAGTTCAAGACCTCAGTCCATTTTTGTTTTTTTATCTGTTGTAGCTCCTCTCTCTGTTTTGGCTTTAGCTTCTCTTTTTTCGTTTTTTGAAATTCTTGAAGCATCTGTTTATACATCTTCTTTTCCGCATAGATCTTTCCCAGAAGAAAATGTGCCTCTGCATTTTCTGGATCCTGTTTCAAGGCAACCTGAAGTTGCTGGATGGCTTTTTCGTAGTCTGGTGGAGTAAGCTTTAAATAGATTTTGGCCGAGGTGAGTCCGGGATTTTTGGTCCCGCAGCCAAGAACAAAAATAATAATCCAGAAAAAAGGGATAATAAAAAACCATCTGCTTTTGCTTTTCCTCATCGTGGAGATTATCATCTTACCTCCATAAGAAATTAAAGGTGCTCATTCAATTGGAATAGGAATTACGAAATCATTATAGGGACCCTCCTCTTGAAAATGGACTTTCCTCATTTTGTCTCTACAAACAAGGGTTCCTCGGTCACCTTCAATGTTTTCGCCTCGGAAGTATATTGGTTTCCCTTCCCATCAAGCACTCGGATTTGATCTGAGATTTGGGAGGAGAAATCAATGACCCTCTCACCCGACCAGGACCACAATACATATATTGGAGAAGCGCCCTCCCTGATAAACTTATAACAGACTATGGAGTCTCCCACATCAATGGTGGTATCATATTCAGCATCTGAGAGAAGGATGGGCATATCAGGATAGGTATAGGGATAGGGCTCTCCTTCTTCCCAGCTAAATGAGCTTTCACCGGGATGTTTATTCTCCCACTCAAGAAACTGGTGGGCCACTTCGGTGGCTGAAGCATATCGGGCGATAATCTCTCCTGCGGGTATGGTTTTGCCTATGAAGTTCTCATCCAGCCAGATGAGCATATTTTCGATATAATCTCGGTTGGGATTGTTATAACAATCATGGGTGGCAATTCCAAACACCCATACTTTGGTGGGCAAACCATTTCTCTGCCAGTGAAGCCATTCTATGTATTCCATCAGGAAGTATTTTTGATTTGTTCCCAGTGATCTGGGTCCGGATGGACCCGGATTTGGCTCCAACTGGGGATAGTGAGGAATAAGCACATATTGCGTCTGGCTCAAATCCTCCTTCAAATATTTCCCCACCTCGGCCGAGGGGCGAAAGGGATTGAAGGGATAATGCCCCAGATTCTCATAGGCCATCACTCCCGCCGGCTCTGTAAGCGCGGTCTGAATGGAAAACCCATGCTGTTTCATCATCTCGACCAGAAAGGGCTGGGCACACTGATACGGTGCCACACCGTAGTTGTTTTCACTGCCGACGATCGAGTTGACCGCATCAATGTTATCCTGCCAGATCCTTCTGATGGTCTCCTCCGGCGCACCGGGAGACTCAAGCACCCAGTCATGTCTTCCCCTTCTCCAGAGGGGATGGATATGGGTACCCCAGTTGAATCCCTCATTCAGATAGGACTGGATTAGCTGTTGATCCCCAGAATCTTCAACGAATTCCAAAAATTCACCATTGGAGGAGACGGTGAGCTTGGCGTTATGAGTCAATGCCAGGTTCCTCAACCAGTAAAGCTCCTCCCGTCTTTCGCCGTAATCGAATCCAAACTCAGGCAGAAAAGGCTCGATATGAATGGCAAAAATGATATTAATTGGTCCCTGGGATGTTATCTTTTGTTTCTCCGGCTCATCCGGATGGGAACAGCCAAGGATCAACAAGGCTACCTGAACAACAAGAAGAAATATTTGTGCCAAAATTTTAAAGTATCCAGAAATCACCTTTCCCTCCTCTACTGTTCAATGTAGGCCAACCATGCCCGAAGGGCTGGTTGGCAAAGTAAAAATCCATCAAGCAGGCTACGCTTTGCTTGGGTTACATGCTGTTAGGCAAAGCCGGCTTAATACACCGAAGGTTTATGGTATTCAATACCCTCGATTTCAACTTTGTCATAACAAAAATCTCCAGTGTCTAATTTCCAGATAATGTTAACCTTGTTCGGGATAATAATACTGTTAAACATTTTGTATTCTATAATGTGCCCCTCCCAATCTTCGAGTACAAACTTTCTATTTGCTTCTCTGTATCGCTTTGCCGTTATCTTTGTTACCTCTCCTTTTTCGTCAAAATGAAAAATGGCTGAAGCCGTAGTTCCTTTATAATTGATCGTCGCTTTTGCTGAGCTATCATCAATAGCCTCCCATTTGATATAGTCATTTAAGAATGCCGAAGGAAACCATATGCA
>JAOZNS010000229.1 GCA_029933635.1 Candidatus Zixiibacteriota bacterium
GCTACACTATAGACACTTAGCAAAATATCGAATCCCCAAATGCCGATTTCAGGTTAATCCTTCTCAAAAGGTGGAGTGGCATACAAAGGATTTTTTGGAATCCACTTTAAACCTGAGGAAAAGATTTGAAGAGGTCGAAGTCCAGACTATAGCTAAAGCTCTCTCCTTACATAGTTGGAATAGGACAAGGGCGGCAAAGACTTTGGGAATAAGCTATCCTTCCTTGTTAAAGAAGATAAAGACCTATGGTTTGAGACAACCGCAGGTATAAAGAGTTTTTATACCCACATATCAAAACCTTTTAGGATAGCAACTTCTTTAAATATTGCCACTTAGCAGATGATAAAGAATCGGGATATAAAAAAATTTTAATTTAAGCTTAGGGATAGCAAAAGAAAGACAAATTGAGATGAAATCAAACAAAGAGTAAAAATTCTAACTCCTTATAGATTAGGCCACTTATGAACCACTTAGACATATTCTAAGTGGTTTTTTTCTTCTCTGGCACGCTTTTTGCCATAGCATATAGGTGGCTCCGCTGTCCGTGGCTTGGCAGGCAGGGGAGACCGGTGCTGCCTTCTTTGGTGGTTGGAGGTAGCATTTGGGGACAAAACATATAAACATAGCGGAGACGCCCGTAGGTTCACCCCTGCCTGCCCCTCCGATCATAAATGAGGTGGCAGAACCCCGATTCTGCCACCAGAACCAGACCGTATCCATTGCAAAGAAAGCAGAAAACAGATGGCAGAACCCCTTTCTACCCAGCTTTAGCTGAGGGTTCTTGGGGCTTTAGCCCCATATAGGGCTTGAAAGGCCCTCAACCCTGCACTGAAGTGCGGTAGAATCTGCGTCCATCTGGGGTTGTCCTAACAAACCACAAGAGGCAAGCGAGGGCCGGTAGAGTGTGGTCCGATAATCTCCTTGTGGTCCCCCGGGAGATTATCGGTGATGTCATGCCGTAGGATGGGTGGCCACTACAGAATTCCTGTCGTCCTTGTTTGCCGAGTGGCCTGGTGGGTCCCATTGAGGGGTCAGGGACCCGCCAGGGTCCCCTCTAGCGAGGTGGCAGAACCCCGATTCTGCCACCTGCCTGCCGTCAGAATCGGGGATCTGACGGCTCGGTGAAGGAGGAGGAGTTGGCCTTATGAAGTCCGATGAGGATAAAAAGCCAAAGCCAGAATTAAGGCTGGAGCTTAAGCTGATTAAGCCACCAAAGAAGGAGAAAAAGAAGAAGGGGGTGTGGCAGAGGATACTGGAGGTCTTAGAGGAACAGGTGAGGAAGGGGAGGGAAGAGGGCGAAAGCAGGGACCCCAGTGACTGGTAGAAACCACTTGACTTGAGAACAGGGGGAGGAGTAGGATTTTAGAGAGAGGGGGATCGTTGTTCGTGGATCGTGCTCGTAGATCGGGGCGTCTGTCATGGCAGAGCCCTGATAGCACGGGAAAGGTAGCCGTCACCTTTAGGTTGTGAAGGAACGCAGACTGAAGTCTGCGGCTACCGATAGAGGGCATCAGAATCGGGGTTCTGACGCCTCAGTAGGAACTGTCAGGGCAGCACAGAGCGAAGGAGGGTAAAATGAGAGTTAGATGGATGATCTTGGTTTTGGCGACAGCAGTTCTGGGTTTATTAGGGACTGCCTGGGGGCAGTGGAATCCCGACACCCCGAAGCTATTTGAGGCAGTGGGGGATAGTGCAGGGAGCAGGTTGGGTATCGGTGTTGCTGGTATTGGGGATCAGAATGGGGATGGCTATGATGACATCATCGCTGGGGCAATAAGGGATAGGAAAGTTTACCTCTACTATGGTGGCTCACCAATGGACGCAGTGCCGGATATGGTGTTTAAGGGAGTAGGCAATGATGCGATATATACATCTTGCCTTAGTTACGCTGGGGATGTTAATGGGGATGGAGTAGGTGATTTTATGGCTGGGGCTTATAGTCCCTATCCAGGAGAGCCGAGCAAGGTCTTGGGCAAAGTCTATGTTTACCTTGGTGGCTCCTTGCTGGATACCATTCCAGATGTCATGCTAATTGGAGAGGACCCTAACGATTGCTTTGGTTGTGAGCTTTCACAAGCTGGGGATGTAAATGGGGATGGATATGGTGATGTTATCGTATCTGCTACAAATTACCCTAACGAGACGATGCAAGGCAAGGTTTACATCTTCTTCGGTGGGCCGGATATGGACAGCATCCCCGATTGGACAGTGGTAGGGGATACGGACCACTTCTACCTTGGGATGCAGGTATCGGGTGGGGGGGACATCAACGGGGATGGATACGATGATGTAGCTATTGGGGGGTGTAGGACTACTCAGTCTGAGCCTTGGACGAGTTGTTACTTCCGGCTCTACTATGGTGGTCAAGAGATGGATACTGTTGCAGACTTTATGGTGGAGGGTAACCCCTATCTTCCCTACTCTGTCTCCTGCAATGCAACGGTGATAGGGGATGTGAATGGGGATGGATATGCGGATGTAGCATGTGGGACCTGGCATTATGACTCTACCGGTTATCCTGAAGGCGATGCATACATCTTTTATGGGGGGCAGCAGGTGGATACGATTCCGGATGTGATCTTGTGGGGCAAAGGGGATTGGTATGGGTGTAGTGGGCCTCTCTCAGCGGCAGGGGATGTGAATGGGGATGGCTATGCAGATGTGATAATAGGAGATGATTGGGGGTTTGGGGGATTTGGGGCTGTGCTTATCTATTTGGGTGGGAGGAATATGGATGGGAAGCTTGATGTGGGGTTTCAGGGCTTATATTCTTCCTATCCGGGGTGTGGCAAGTCTGTGGGCAGGGCAGGTGATGTAAATGGGGATGGAGTAGATGACATCCTCTTTGGGGCAGAGGGGCTATACGATCCTGATGAATATAGTGAGGGGAGGGTGGTAATATTTCCTGGGAGTTGGAGCTATGTAAGGGAGGAAGGGGAAGGAGTTAGGTTGCCCCGGGAGGTTAGTTTGGGGCAGAACTGGCCTAATCCCTTCAATGCCGAAACAATTATCAATTATCAACTATCAATTATCAATTCTGCCCACACCACCCTGAAGGTCTACAACATCTTGGGGGAGGAGGTGAGGACATTAGTAGACAGGAGGCAGAGGGCAGGCAGTTACAGGGTAGTTTGGGATGGGAGGGATGGGAGGGGAAGGGAAGTGGGGAGTGGGATTTACTTTTACAGACTGGAGGTGAAAGGTGATAGGTGTAAGGTGGTAAGGACGAGGAAGATGGTGTTGATTAGGTGAAGGGGCCGTAGATCGCTGCTCGTCTATCGTAGATCGTGGATCGTGCTCGTAGATCGTTGTTCGTCTATCGTAGATCGGGACAAAGCCTTCTATCTTCAGTCCACAAGACAAGCGTCAGAATCGGGGTTCTGACGCCTCTGTGGGAACTGTCAGGGCAGAGCCCTGAGAGCACAGAGCGAAGGAGGGTGAGATGAGAGTTAGATGGATGATCTTGGTTTTGGCGACAGCAGTTCTGGGTTTATTAGGGACTGCCTGGGGGCAGTGGAATCCAGACACCTTAAAGCTGTTTGAGGCTGTAGGGGATAGTGCAGGGAGCAGGTTGGGGCGCGGTGTTGCTGGCATTGGGGATCAGAATGGGGATGGCTATGATGACATCATCGCCGGGGCAAGTGGGGACCGGAAAGCCTACCTCTACTATGGTGGCTCACCGATGGATGCAGTGCCGGATATGGTGTTTAAGAAGGTGGATGGCTATGAAATCTATGGCCCGGTGTTCTCCGTGGGAGATGTCAATGGTGACGGGTATGAGGACATTCTGATCCCTGCTTATAATTATGCCACTGAGTCAGGGAAATTATTCCTCTATTATGGAGGGACAAAGTTAGATACAATTCCGGATGTGATTCTGGTTGGAGAGGAAGAAGGACTAGGTTCCTCCATTTCCACTGCTGGGGATGTAAATGGGGATGGATATGACGATGTTATAGCATCATGTGTGAATTGCCCCAATGAGACGATGCAGGGTAAGGTCTATATCTTTTTCGGTGGGCCGGATATGGACAGCATCCCCGATTGGACAATGGTGGGGGATACGACTCACTGCTACTTCGGTGAGAGCGTTACCGGAGGTGGTGATATTAATGGTGATGGTTATGATGATGTGGTCATATGGGGGGTGAGAATCATCTATCCCTATGCTTATGAGTATTACCGTGTCTATT
>JAOZNS010000230.1 GCA_029933635.1 Candidatus Zixiibacteriota bacterium
CCATAGGCAGAACCAGACTCTTTGGCGGGTCGGAAAAACATCTGATTATGTTTGGAAAGAGACTTCTCCCATAGATAACGGTTAGCCTCCTACAAAAGCCTTAGGCTACCAAGTCCCTTTTATCATATGAACCTCTGGATCTATTGGGATGTTGGGCCTCTACCCTTATCTATTGATGGAAATTTCTTGCCTTTTCACTTAGGGTTTTTTTATATTTGCTTAAAAGCGTTTAGTCGGATGCAGAAGCTCAGATAACGCCATAAATATAATCATGAAGCAGACTATTTTTCACAAGTAATGTAACATTAAGAAACCTGATGTATTGGGATAACGTAGAAATATATAAGGAGTCTTAAAACGGAGGAATCGCATGTTTAACCTGAAAAGATTTGAGATTTCGGTGGTCATTTTTGCTACCATCTTTGTATTTTTGATCCTGGAGTCTTCTTATGGAACGGAATTTAAGGCGGTGGATAATTTCTTCTTTCCAGACACTGCAATTATTCATGATGACCTATTCATCGCTGGAGGAAATATCAAGCTGGATGGCATAGTGGAGGGAGATTTAATCTCAGCTTCTGGATCTTTAGTTCAAAATGGTTTAATCTTAGGAAGTTTGAATTCTGCAGCACAGGATTTGGATATCTTGGGGGAGGTAAAAGGAAGCGTAAGAGGATTTGCTCAGAACATTAACGTTAATGGGAGGCTTGAGCGAAACCTTATTGCCTTTGGCTACTCGGTGGACATAAAGCCTGATGCGGAAATCCAAAAGGACCTCACCGCCTTTTGCGGGAAATTGAGTTTGCATGGCCAGGTGGGGGGCAATCTAAAAGGATCTATGGGTGAGCTTATCATCTCCGGAGTGGTAAGTAAGGACGTGGTGGTAGAGGCGGAGAAGGTCATTCTGATGCCTACGGCGAAAATCTTGGGGAATCTCAAATACAAAAGTGAAAAGGAAGCCAAGGTGGAACCGGGAGCTTCAGTCTCCGGGGAGACCGTCTGGACTAAACTTAAGGAAAAGGAGAAAAAGCATAAAAACATATTCACCGGAAAATACTTAGTCCCTGAAATTTTGTTTCTTCTGGCTTTGATGGTTACCGGGGTGGTGTTAACGCTCATCTTTAAGAAGAGCGCCTATCAAGCCAAACGGGCGGTAGAGAAGTTCTTCTTAAAAAGTTTGGGTTTGGGCTTTGTTTTCCTTATCTGTATACCTATTGCCATCATTGTTTTGTTTATCACCATATTGGGAATCCCCATAGCTATCATAGCCTTATTTGCATATGCGGTTTTAATCTACATTGCCAAAATACCGGTGGCGACCTTCGTAGGAGAGAAGATCATAAAGGGTCTGGGGAAAAGGGAGGAGCCGTCGCTTATCTGCTCCATGCTTTTAGGACTTGTGATCATAACTTTGTTTTTGAATATCCCTTATCTGGAGTGGCCCATCTATTTTGTGGTACTCTTCACCGGCTTTGGCGCCATTATAAGCTCTCAGCGACGAACACCCAGTTAAAATATGAATTTTTCGTATTTAATGTGGAATTGCGTTTTGGTACCCCCCCCCTTCTTTATTAGTTCCTCCCGGGGGTGATAACATGTTGTGTTGGTGTAGGGGTGGAGCTTCAGCTCCACCTCAAAGGAGTGAATCTGAATATCTTCCTATTTTTTATCTCTCCTTCCCCATCAATCACTAACTTGTAAAAAAATCTCCCCATTATTTGAAAATGACCCACCATATATTGGGGGTCATTATATTTTTTCTACGGTTCAAACCACCGAAGCTGCCCCAGCCCACTTAATTGCTCCTTCTCCAAATCTATCCCTTATTCTGTCCATCACCGGATAAACCATTTCCCTTTTGTCCCTGTATTCCGTAAAGGGAAGAGAAGTCTGAAAAAACTTTTCACCTTCTGTGAGACGGGATACGTTCACCCCCAGAAGCCTAACCTTTCTGATTCCGGATGTAGCTCCCAAGGCAAGCTTGTGGGTCACCTTAAATATCACGTGTTCGGAGTCAGTGGGAAAGGCGATGGTCTCCGACCGGGTCAAATTTACGAAATCTGAGTATCTCATCTTCAGGGTGATGGTTCGTCCCCTCACCCTCCTCTGTCTGAGTCTTCTTGCCACCATGGTGGAGAGAGCCAAAAGCACAGAGGCTATCTGCTTTGGATCGGTTACATCCTCCGGCAAGGTACGTTCATGTCCCATGGACTTCTCTGGGACGGTTTGAGAGATGACCGGGGAAAAATCGATGCCGTTGGCAGCAAGATGAAGCCATTCCCCGTTTTTGCCAAACTTTCTTTTCAGCACTTCCACCGGATAGGAGGCTAACTCCCCCAGGGTATGAATCCCCAGGGTGGAAAGGGTTCTGGCAGCCTTGTTCCCTATGCCACACAGCCTGGTCACCTCCAGAGAATTTAGCATCTCCTTCACTTTATCCCTAGGGATGAGGGTCAACCCATCCGGCTTGTTCAAGGAGGAGGCTAACTTAGCCAAGAGCTTATTGGGAGCGATCCCCACCGAGCAGGGAAGCCCTAACTTTGTTTCGATCTTCTCCTTCAATTTCTTTGCCAACTGCAAAGGCGGTCCAAACAGGCTTTCACATCCGGTTATATCTAAAAAAGCTTCGTCTACAGAACAGGGCTCCACCTGGGGAGTGAATTGATAAAATATTTTTAAAAGGCGGGAGGATACATCCTCGTATTTGTCCCTATCTGTTCCAATAAGGAAGATGGCATGAGGGCATAATTTCTTGGCGGTCACCAGAGGCATTCCCGCTTTAATCCCGTATTTCCTGGCAGCATAAGAGGCAGCAGCAACCACACCCCGTCTCTTCCCTGGGTCTCCCCCTACCACCACCGGCTTTCCCAAAAGCCAAGGACGTTCCCTCTGTTCCACCGAGGCAAAAAAGGCATCCATATCCACATGCAAGATCACCCGCTCACCTTTCAGGGGTTCTGCGAACGTATCCGATCGCCCCCTATTTATCTGAAGTGTAGTTGGACAATCGTTGATCCCATCTGATCTAAGCTTTGGAATCATCCTCTCACCTCATTTTACCCAAATTTTTTCCAAAAACCACTCGGTGGTCCTCTCCCTGTAGGAGACCTGATAAAATTGCCCGTCCTGATCCATCACCCCAAAATGCCTTATCTTGAATTCCCCCTCATAACTTTTCCACCAACCGGTCAATTTGGCGATCCTTACCACCCTCCCATTCCACTTGAAACGGACCGGGATCATTCTTCTCTTCTTGAACACCACCATCACCTCAATCGGTTGATCTATCTTTTGATCCATGAATAATAGATTCAACCCAGGCTACCCTATCAGAGGGACCTTTGATTTAAGGTCTTTAC
The DNA here is from genome assembly GCA_029933635.1 of Candidatus Zixiibacteriota bacterium. Taxonomy (GTDB): domain Bacteria; phylum Zixibacteria; class MSB-5A5; order MSB-5A5; family SM1-73; genus SM23-73-3. Next base: position 3,360 of record JAOZNS010000230.1, read on the forward strand.
CCCTTTCCTCTCCATTTTGGGGAGCGGAAGATAAGTCAAACGGGTAGGACCTCCTTTCTTACATTCTCCTCAAAAGCCCGATGACTTTACCGGCGATGCGGAACTCCGAACTTTTTGGATCCACCACGATGGGCTTGAAGGCGGGATTAGCAGGCTCCAGCTTTATTTTGTTTTTCTGAGGAACGTATCTTTTCACCGTAGCCTCCTCCCCGATAACTGCCACCACGATGTCCCCTTTTTCTGCCACCGACTGCACCCTTGCCAGCACATAGTCGCCATCGAAGATGCCCGAATCTCTCATGCTCTCCCCTTCCACCCTCAAAGAGAAGACATCTCCACCAGGAAGAAATGACCTATCCACCGCGATAGACCCCTCAATATTTTCCACCGCCAAGGTGGGCAAACCTGCGGCAATCCTCCCCACCAAAGGAACAGCTACATAGACATCCCCCCTACCATGGCTGAAGAAAGCTTTTGCCTTTTGGGTCAGCTCAATCCCTCGCGAGACCAAGGGACTACGTCGGATATATCCTTTTCTGCTTAGAGCAGAAAGGACAGACCTCACCCCATTGGTTGAGGCTATCTTGAACCTTCTGCCGATCTCTCGAATGGTGGGAGGAAATCCCTTCTCTTGGATCATCTCCTGGATAAAATCCAGAACCTCCTTCTGTTTTGCGGTCAACTCCTTTCTCATAAAACCTCCTGATATAATTTTCATCTACCCCTTTACCATAATATACTGCTCATTTGTGCAGTTGTCAAGGAAAAAATTGACCCTCTTTAAAAAAAATCCTTAAGCAGAGCCAATAATCTAACTCACAGGAGTGTAACCCG
>JAOZNS010000231.1 GCA_029933635.1 Candidatus Zixiibacteriota bacterium
AGTCCATTTAGCCCTTGAACTAAAAGAGTTCGGCAACAGCCCCAATTCAAACATTACCTGATTTGATCCGGACTCTATTTAGTTTAGGAGGATTGGTAAATTCACCTAAGAAGAAAAAAGCAACCCCCGGTCTCTCCAGAGACGGGGGTCGCTTTACTCAGGTAGTAGCCCTTTTTCCACTAACATGGAGGAGGAGGTCCTTCCTTGTAAAGGTAGTTGATCAGATAGACCACATCGGACAAATCCACCACCTCATCGCAATTGGCATCACCTGAGTCCAAGGGATCAGGAGCAGGTCCCTCCTTGTAAAGGTAGTTGATCAAGAATACCACGTCCGCCAAGTCTATGGTTTGATCTCCATTGGCGTCACCGTGCAAAAAAGAGGGCTTAAACAGACCGAACCAATTCAGGATTCTTTCCATCACCGACTTAGCATTGTTGGGCTCGGTTCCACCCTGAGGAATGGCCTCAAACGGGAAGGCAAAGAAGACCACCTGATAGGCGGATGTGCCGGTGGCGGGGTATCGCAAGGCACAATAGTCAATCAAATTTGAACCGGAGAAGTTGCCTCCAGCGCCTTGGGCAAACCCTCCCTCCCTTGAAGTTGGCGAGGTCTTGCCGGTGCGCAAAAATATTCCTGTCGCGCCTGTGCCCGGGGTTATATAGTCGGAAAAGTTATAAAAAGGATAGTTCAAACCGAAAGCCATTCCATCGGTGATGGTGTCCCCAGCAACCCCAGCCACAGATTCAATCCCTTGATCATCGGTATGGTCAGCCACATGCAGATAGTCGGTGATAAAAGTGTTGGGCTCGTTGTCATACAAAAGATCCTGGCTGGACAAAAATAGCTTTCCTCCGCCATCTAAGTAGGAGATCAGGTTGGCTTGATCCGTATCCGTTAAAGTGGAGGGATCACCCGGAGAGCCGTAATCGTCAGCGGTGGTCCAAACCACTGCTCGATAAAGCTCCAAGTCGGAGACAGAGGGCGGACCCTGTGTGGCGTAAGTCCACACATCATAAGGGAGGCCCACCGAGTCCAAAGCCACCTCCCAATATGTCTGGTAGTTCTGGGCGCCATCATCGTCCACCAGCAAGATCGGCTTCTGTCCTATGAGAAGCTCAAAGGTGTCGGAGACCGAATAGGATGCTGAAGCCTGAATTTGAAGAACAAAGATGACCGTATGACCTTCTGGGCAATTGCCTGCCACCTGGAACTGATAGGAGGATAGGCTGGTGCCGCTCTCACCAGGGAGTAGATCAGGGTAACTGGAGGTGGAATTGGTAATGGTGATGTAAGAATCATCGGTAATTAACTCTGCCTGCACCGCAACTGCCTCATGGCTTCCATTGTTTTCCAAGGTTATATCCATGTTACAAGTCTCACCGGGATCAGCCCCTCCATCCCCATCTCCCACGAAATCGTCGATCAGGCGAGTTAGATAGGAAAGCACAGGCGCATGCACCACGATCTCCAGGGAAGGATAGTTCCAGTATCCACTTCCATTTTGAGCAGTTATGTCCAGATTGAATGAGAGGACTTCACCATCTTGTATCTCACCAGAGACCATGAAGTCGAAATCGTCCAAGCAGTAGGTAGAATCTCCCGCTGGTATATCTCCATACTCCTCGTAGTCATCCGTGATGGTGACTCGGGGATCGGCGATGCTTAAACTGGCATTTACCCCAAGGGCGGTGGAGTCTCCTAAGTTTTTCAGCATAACTGGAAGCTCAATGGTTTCTCCGATGTCCACATCGCCATCGCCGTTGCCCTGGCTTTCACCCAGGTTGTCGTCATCGATCATACAACCCCGATAGACCAGATAGGGTCCAGATGGAGCAATGACCTCCACCGTGGTCTGATATGGATAACCGTTATGTCCGGTGACGGTCAAATCCATCATTCCCGGAGTGGTGGGAGCTGGGGTTAAGGTCACCTGACCATCCGGTCCGGTTCGACCGCTCTGGTAGACCTCTAAACCCTTAATGAGGCAAACCAAAGCATCCTTCAGGGGTTGACCTGAAAGCTGGACCGTGACGGGGAAATCCTCTCCGCCCACAATTACATAGTCCGGATGGGTCACATCCAAGCTTTCCGGCACGGCGGTCCAGGGATCCAGTTCCGGATCCCCAAAGGTGGTATACATCTGCATCTCCCTTTCGGTGGTCCCTCCTGCTGGCTCGGGGAAATAGGTGTACATATACATTTTCCCCTCATTCACCGCCGGGGTGAAGCCAAAGAGACTGTCTTCAAAATAAGCGATGAAGGTGCCTCGTCCCAGGGTATCCGAATAGAAGAAGGCAGAGCCCTCGGTGGAGGCGCAGATTATCACCGCCCCCTTCTCCGCCCCAATTTCCCCTGCCTTTATCCACCTCTCCGCAAAACAGTCTCCCCCCGAGTAGTCGAACTCACCATTGTTGCACGCTATGCTCATAATCGCAGGAAGCTTCTCTCCGTTGGACAATGCATTGATATTTGAGTTGGTGAAATTCGACGGATACCAGCCGGTGGCGCTACCATGACCGAAATGAACCGCCCAGCTTCTTCCCTCATTTAATCGGGTAGATATCTGGGTGGCGGTGCAAAGCCCCAAAGAGTACCACAGGGAGTCAAAATAGGTGAAGCCTCCATAATCCACCATCAGGTTTCCACATCTTAAGGCGTTCTGGTCATCCACATAGTCGCTTCCCGAGATGGTCATCCCCTTCATAAACCAGTCAATTTCGTCCACGAAGGGACTGTTTCTGTAATTTAAGGTCTTGGCGACAACGTGCTGAGCTTCAGCCTGGGTCTGAACGGAGATGCGTCCTATATGAATGTCTGCAAAATAATCAGAGCCATCAACCGTCACGTATTTGTGATCGGTGATGCATCCCTGCAGTCCATCGAAAGTGGGTATCTGCTGAACATCTCCTACCAGAATCAGATATTCCGGTGGATTGGGCCAGCTGTGATATGCATCGTAGATATAGTTGTAAATCTGCATGTTGGTGGAGCCCACCTCGGAGAGATCCACCAGATGGGTCTCGAAACCTCTTATATGTTTCCACTCCGCCAAGGGTTGGACCTGGGCATGAAAATCATCATAGGTGATGATCAGAAAGGAGCCATCCACCACATCCTTTCCTTCCTTGACCTGGTCGAAATTCAAAACGAATCTCTCGTAGGTTTTCAGAAAGGAACGGGTGAGCACATTGGAGGGGTGTAATTTCGGATTCTCTCCGGTTCCTTCGAAGTAAATATCCACCACCATGCGTTTGTAAACCGTCACCTCTCCTGCCCGAGGGTTGAATTGCACCGGAAAGAATTTGATGGGAGCAAGTCTCAGATCTCGCAGGATCGATATCTCTCCTTTTTCCACCAGATTCCCCGGAAAGGCTTGGTTCTGAGAGTAGGTCTTTTGATTCAGTTGAAATTCTTCTGAAACTGGTGGGTCCTCACGCATGGGTGGCTTTTGAAAGGGATAAATCAAAAATTTTTCAGCTAAGGTTTCTTCTTCCGTCTCAATCACCTCAATTCTCACTCCGGAGGTGGGGGGGAGAGCGACAAACCGGCACACCAGAGGAACCTGAGGGTCACCCACCTGAGTGAGCCATCCTCCGCCGGGAATGGTGATAAGCTGATAGGTCTCCCCTTGGGTCATCTTGTTCTCCACCTGAATTTCGGGGACTCGGATCTCTACCCTCACCTTTGAAGCGTCCGCAAAGATCATCTGCACCCGAAGATCACCCTCAGATCCCAAGTTCACCCGATAGGCCCAGGTAAGGGAGAACAGAGAAAAAACTAAAAGCAAAGAAAGCAGAATCGCTTTTTTCATTTGATTCTCCTCCAGCTATAAGGTTTTTAAGGCTTGGGTTTACTCAGATTTAGGATAATCTTTGTACCTAAAATCAAAATAAGCATTCATCCCAATTTTCTTCTGACTCTTCAATTTATTTTTCATCAATTTGGGTGGAATGACCAGCTATTTTTTCCTCCTGCAAATGAAAGAACAAGGGTGATACTTTCAGGTTCATGCGAAGAGAGAAAAGATATTCTTGGCTTTTCGGGCTGTTTTAGCTTTACTCAGAATAAGATAGCTCTTTTTCTTAATATAGCTCACTTGATAAAATTGTCAATAAACTTTTGCACAATTTTTTTGGGAAAAGGAGGGGAGATGGTATCCCCTCATTTGAGTTAACTGAGCTGTTG